>NZ_QSGH01000006.1:278-140068 GCF_003468085.1 Collinsella sp. AM41-2BH | reverse complement strand
ATCAGCTCAATGTGTTCGGTTGAGATCGGAAATCAACCAACTGTGAAGGCATTGAGTAATCATAGTTGTTTTCAATAATTGCTTCACTCGATTATGGTGAACTTGAGTGCCTTGAGCGATTCTTATTCCTGCTGGTACTTAGCGTAAGAAAGCCTTTATTTCTGACGAAACTAAATATAGAGCAAATTATCTCGTTTGAGCACAGAGCAATAGTGCGGAAAAGTACCGCCGAAATTGTGCATGTGCACCCTCAGGGCGACTGTCCCTTCGACTGGGCTTGGCTTGAGACGGAGACTAGAAAGATATTGAGTTCGACCTCAGGCTTGTGTATAGTGACGGGACGGCATAGGATAATACTCGTGTTCTAGGTTTCCTGGCTCAGTGTCGACTTGCTTTGGTTTGGGCGCCACGCCAACTTTCTTGTCACTTCCATTGCTGAGGTCATGTCGGGCCGTAACTCTATGCTGGCATTAATATTTCACTTAATTATTAATAATCAATTTGGTACAGTCGCATATCGCCGTCGGAAAGCAGGCTTGTAAATCCAGAGGTATCGTCGGTGATGTCTAAGATGCCCTTCCATTCATTTGGATTAAAGTTGCCAACACTTACAGTCTCATCGAGGATGAGCACATAACGTGCTTGGGTTTTTCTTATTGCATCTACGACGTCATCGTTTTTTGAAGCCTCGTAAAGTGAAGTTTTAAATAGCTCATACTCTTTATAGGGCGTAGAGTAAAACTGACGGGCGATCACGTTTATATCGTCAGATGCATACAACCAGATGCTGCCATCTGAGGGGATATTGATCACGGTATTATTTCCAACGATGCGTTTTACCTTGTCTATAAATTGCCTTTCTTCCGGTGAAATGGAAACACCAGAAGTTAGCGAATAGTTGACCTGTATTTGATTGCAGAGATATCTATAGTTATTTGTGCCGTATGAAATACTTTTAGGATAAGTGAAAACAATGAAGACGGCCATGCAAAGGGCGAACGCAGTAATTAGTAAGTCGACAGGTTTAATTCTGCCACTATTTAATATGGGCCTAATAAGTACGTGTACGATTTTGCATAATCCGATTGCGGCTAGCGGCACGGCGGCAATCGCTAGCACTCCATCTAGTCGAATTGTCCCTGAGTACCAGAAGCCGCATATAAGTTGACGAAGCGGATGATTTAGGGTCATGCACGCAAACGTTATAAGGGCAATCAAAATATACGAAATCGAGAGCCATCTATATTTTGTGTTTGCGAATGCCTCGACAAGTCCAATACACACTAGTAGACCGAGTATGGGTTGCGCGTTGTCGGGCTGTCCGAATTTTAAAAGCAAAATTGTTTTAAAAGCTTCTAAAGACGTTGCTGTCGGTTCTCTATATACGTTGACGATAGGTTGGATAAATGGTAACGAATGCACTAAAAACCAGAGGAGAACAATCAGGCCAAAAGTTAGAGTCGAGGCTAGAAAACGCAACTCTTTTCTGCCTGTAAAACGTCCAGCTGTTTTCCAAGAATACTGGACAATCAGTGGGATGCAAATAACACCGGCAGAGAAAATTGCATTTGTCTGTGACCCTACCAGCGCTACGACTGATAGCAACAGTAAAATAATCGAGTATGAAACATGAGGTAGGTTATTATCTTTTGAATTTTTGATCGTTACTTTGCCCGTTAGACGATCGCTAGTAATTTGCTGATAGAACGTAAAGAGAAACCCCGGCAATAGCGCGTTTGCTAGTAAATTGGAATCAAATTGCCCCACAATTAAAAAAGCCCAGGGAAAATAGGAAAACAGACTGCAAGTAATTCCACCTGCAAAAATAAGGTTCTTATCGTTTTTAAAAATGCAAGAAAGAAACAGCCATGTGGAAAGGGGGTATACAAATGAGCAGATAATGAAATTGATCGCATTATGTGCAATGACGATATTCGTATTTGACAGCCCGCTTGCAACGGCAGTAATGATGTGCCATGCCGCAGGATAGAATGTGCCTTCTCCCGCGCTCATCAAGTCTGGATATTCAGAGGCATGCAGAATCGAATACCTGCCGGAATCAAGCATTGCTTTTGCACATGATAGATGGAAAGTTGTATCTGTCTGCACCGAATAAGATGCCGGCCCGTCTATATTTCGAAGGAATATTAAGACCGTCAGGGCTGTACCCACAAGCACATAAGTTGATAGAGCTAAATACTGGCTGGCATTCAGTGTCGATCTTTTTCTTTTAAATAGCATGAATAGCGTGAGACTAAGCAATAAAACTAGTAAATAAATATGGAGCGCAGACATGCTAATTGGATATGCAATAAAACCCACAACTATGAATAGCGCAACAGATGCTGCTGGCGAGAAAGCGATTGCTTGTAAAGGGTTACTAAATAGGGTCCGTCCGATGAAGTAGCCCGGAACAATTATTGTAAAAATGCCGCAAAGAAAAGCAGCTATAAAAGATGCCCACATGAGTACGGTCTGCCCTTTCGGCTGTATAGTGCTTGTAGCCTTTTGAATCGATCGGTATCAATCTTTTCGTTGTAACGTCTTGTGGCGTGCTTTGCTAATTAATGATTTTATAAAGTGCCATATCCCCTGTTTGCAAGATCAATTCGAAACCTGGCGTTGCTTCGCTAATCGAGAGAATTCCCGTCCAACGTGACTGCTCAAAAGCCGGATACCATGCTTTCATGGTCCCCTCGTCTTCTTCAAGACTGAGCACATACTGAACATCCTTGTCGCGGACGTTTTTCTTTGTTGAACTTGAACTCACGTAGTTGCAAAGGTTAGACCGAAGATCAATGGCCCAGCTGCTTGTGGTTAATTCGGTATAGTTTTCATCGTTACAGAATAGTAGATTAAGGTTAGCAATGCCTTTTGCAAAGCAGCTTCCATCGTATGGGGTGTTAGCGATTACGGCATTCGGACCAGTGATCGTAGCGACTTTATTCAAGAATTCAATTTTGGACTCAGTTAGAATTGCTCCCTCATCAACCCTTGTAAATCCTCTCATGTTTGCGGTCATGGTCGAATAAGGAGTGGTAATTTCCGTGACACCTCGGATGACAAAAGAAGGTAGGGCAAATATAACAAAGATCGTGATGACCGCGGCGATACTGACGAAGTAAGGCTTGCTTCCCATGTCAAACCGATTAGCGATCGCCTTAAACGTTTTCAAGAGCAGGGTGAATCCCGAATATGCCATCGGAATGGAACAGAAGGCTAACATCGCCGCTACTCTGTACGGGTCGGTGTACCAAAAACCTGTTAGCACATGTTTAATGACGTTGTCGCCAAAACCTGCAGCAACGATATATAGAACGATTGCTAATAAGCATGAAATAACTGGCCAATATTGTTTTTTTCGCAGTAACTGTAAAAGTCCTGCCGCGCACAGCAATGCCATAAAAACACTTGCCGGTTGAATTGGATAAGCTATAAATAGACAGTCAGCCATCGATTGCCAAATAGTGCTTATCGGGCTCCAATAATATGAAACTACGCCCTGAAAAGATGGTAATTTATATAAGGCAATCCATATCAATGAGATAGAAATGGTTGCAATGGAACCGGTAATTAATCTCGCCTTCTTTATTCCGATCCTATTTGCAAGTTTCGTTTCACAGCCATGCTTTGAGCAGATCCATACAGTATATGGAATAAGAAATACGGCGCACACAAAAATGCCGTTGGGCTGCGTGACACTTAATCCGCCACAGCATAGAAGAAATCCCGCGACTTTGGTCAGCCTATACTTGTTTGAATCGGTTGTCGCATCAATAAATAAGGCGGCTGCAGCCGGGACAAGACACATTGTGGCAAGATTTGGAAATAGAGGCCATACTGCGAGCAATACCCAGGGTGATGCCGGTAAAACCAGAGAAACGATGGCCCCGGTGGCGACGCGCAGCTTAGATTCATTTGGAAATACTTGGCTAATTAAGTAATAAGATCCCAGAGGCAGCGAAATGGCGATAAGAGTGAAATTAACTACATTTGTTCCAATTCCTATGCTGGTCGCTGCCAGTGCGCAGGTAATAGCAGATGGAATATGCCATCCAAGGGGATAAAATCCTCCGGTCTGGGATAAATAGGGGTTGAGCGATTGAGAAACGCCTATTCCATACATGGACACGTTTAGCGCCGACCAATCCGTTGAGTTGAGAAGGCTGCGTATGTAGGCATAGTGACGAATGTTGTCTTCGGATTGCGTTAGATGGTACCAGTCTGCCAAGGAGTGTGAAAAGAACCAATAGGCAAAGACGAAGCCGGTTCCTATGCAAATTAATAGAGGTAAGAAATCCTGTCCATTAGGCTTGGCTATGGAAGGATTTGTCTTCCTAGTTTTTGAAATAACCAAGAAGAATAGAGAGATGCCAATTGAAAGTAAAACTGTGAACGTAAATATGCTAATCGCTGAGATGGCAATATGTAATTTCGAACACAAGATGCCGACTAACACATATGCAAAAATGCTCGTTGGAGGCGCCGCTGCGGCAGTCGCTGCTGGGTTGTCAAAGCGGTTGTTCCAAATAATGCAGCCAGGAAGGTAGAGGACTGCAAGCGCAATGAGGAACGCTGTTAGAGGAAACAAAGGGATTCTCCTTTACGGGCTTCTCGGGCAATGAGTTTTATCTAATTATACGAAGTGGATGATAGTATTAGACCTGTAGTATTCGTTACGTTAACGGTGGGCTATGTTGAAAAATCCTAAAGTTTCGATTTTGGTGCCGATATGCAATGTTGAGCGCTACTTGCGCGAGTGCCTTAATAGTCTGGTAAATCAGACGCTTCGCGAAATTGAAATTATCTGCATTAATGACGGATCAACCGATTCATCCTTGTCGATTATTCGCGAATACGAGCGACGGGATGAGCGTATCGTTGTAATTGATAAGCCCAATAGTGGGTACGGCGATTCGATGAACAAAGGCATTGAACTTGCTCGTGGCGAGTATATCGGAATCGTTGAGTCCGACGACTTTGCCTCCCTCAATATGTTCGAAACGCTTTATAAAGAAGCGGCTAAAAATGATCTCGACATCGTCCGTTCAAATTACTATGCCCATCGTACGGGAGAGGACTCGTCGTGCGATTATCTGGTCGAAAATCTTGCTGCCTGCGGTTCGTACGACAAGGTCTTTCATCCAATCGATAATCCGCGTGTCTTTATGTGCCAGCCTGCAATTTGGACAAGCATTTATAAAAAATCGATGATCGATAAGGAAGAAGTGCGTTTTCTGCCTACGCCAGGGGCTTCGTTCCAGGATACGGCTTTCTATTTCAAGGCATTTTATGCAGCAGACAGAGTCAAGCTGCTTAAAGATGGATATCTCCATTACCGCATCGATAACGCCAACTCTTCTGTAAAGAATCAGAATAAACTCTTTTGCGTGTGTGATGAATACGCTGCGGTTTGGGATTACGCCAAACGAGACCACGATAAATTTCAGATTATTAAGTACTGGATTCCCCGTCAACAATACGAGGGCTATCTCTGGAATCTAAATCGTCTTGCTCCTGAGCTGCAACAACGTTTTTATCCAAGATATGTCGAGGAATTTAGTAAGATTAAAGCAGCAGGTCTAATTGATTCCGATCGATTCGACTCGCGCACCTTGGCTCGCTTAAATAGAATGACCAATGATTCTGAGGCTTATTTCTTGGAGCAATATGGGTCCACTGAGCCTAGGCGATCCATCTTAGTTTGCTGCAACGCGCTTTCGGTTACGGACGCAAAAACGTCCATGCGTGCTTTGCTCGATAAGTTATCAAATGATGACGAGGTATTTGTTGTCTCGCCTGATTCTGACTCCCTTGTATTTGAGCTTAAAAATGAATTTGAAGGAATGGGCAGACTTCGCAGCGACGCTGACGTTGTTCAGCATCGCCTTCTGGGTCATTGTGATGCGGACGCGTGCCGTGCTGAGAACATTTCTATTGTTGCCCTTGCTGCGAGAGACGCCAATTTTGACGATCTTGCTGCTACCGCTGATGGCGAAGATGCTTATTCGACTGATGGTAAGAACTATGCCCTTCGAGACGTTGAGCTGCGGGCCGAGGGTTCTTCTACGCTTGTGACGTCTGCACTTCGTGCAATTTCGAAACTGGATCTAAATCAAATTAAGCGGCTCCCGGATAATTGGGCGTCTTTGCTTTGTTCTCCTTGTGCGCCCGAAGCTTGGGCTGGGGGTTTCGACATTGCCATAGATGATGCAAAAGAAATGGCATGCTGCTTGTTTGACATGTCTGAGCCCTATGAAAAGGTACGGTTGCTTTACGGGCAGCTCCTTTCCGTGTGGTCTTCGGTCCGCAAGGGGTATTCGGCTCTCGATTGGGACCAGGCCTGCCGTTTGCGCGAACGATACTACTCCATGGCAAGCGTTGATGCGCTGTTTACTCCTCATGCCTACGCGGATAATTCGCCGTTCTTGTCCGTAGTCGTTCCCGTATACAATGTTAGTGAATATCTTGAAGAGTGCCTGGATTCCGTGCTTCAACAGTCTTTTAAAGATTTCGAAGTGTTGCTTGTTAACGATGGCTCAACCGATGGCTCTTTGGACCTGCTGGAAGAGGTCGCATCTCGTGACTCGCGTGTCCGTGTCTTGAGTCAGTTTAATTGTGGCGCCGGATCTGCCCGTAATAGAGGTATTGAGCTTGCTAGGGGCAAGCGCCTTATTTTCATTGATCCCGATGATAAATTTGCCACTGACCACGTGTTTTTCGATTTGCTCGATGCCATGGATAGGTCGGGGGCTTTAATATGTGGCGGCTCCCTTTCACTGCTAAAGCCGTCCGGAAAGATTAAGTCTGAGTTTTCATTTGATGAGTCTTTCTATCATGTTTCTTGCGAGCGCGAAGTGCCTCTCGAGCAGATTTGGACTGACTACGGTTGGATTCGTTTTATGTACGACTCGTCCTTGTTTGTCGACGGTAAGGTTCGTTTCCCTCAACTGAATTGGTATGAAGACCCCGTCTTTTTCTTGCGCGCACTGGAGAAGGCGGGCTGCTGTAAGGTCGTTCCGGTTGATGTGTATCACTATAGGGTCGGCTACAAAGAAACCGAATGGACTGTTGGTAGAGTCAGAGACATGCTTTGGGGCATGGGACACAATCTTGCTATTGCTGATGGGCTGAAAATGCGCGAGCTATACGTGACGATTGCCAACCGCTTTAACCGCGACTACGCAGATGCCATTTTAAAACAGATTAAGGATCCGGGAGTATATGAACAGCTCGTTGCTATTCAAGCCTCCATCAACCATGGGTTGATAAAGGATTGCTCTGCATATGATGAGCCCTATTATTATTTGCTGCCTTTATACGGCGATCGAAAGAAGCGAGCGGTCGCTGTTGAAAGACTTGCCCATAGAATTGCTGAGTCTAAGGCGTATGTCTCTGCTCAACGTCTTATTTATAAGTTGACTGGACGCGGCTAATTAACTCTACTTCCGATTGTTAATTGGTAATGAGGTTGTTTTAGACATGAAGAATTTTGTTAAGAGACTACTACCTGTTTCTTTATCGCGCTTCGCATTGCTTTCGAAGGACGTTGAAGACATTAAGACAAACATGCTATCGGCTTCTGAGGCGCGCGGAATACACGATGAGCTGCATTGGGATGTGAGTGTTCAGCTTCTGAATGAGGTTAAAGCTCTGAGGGACGATCTTAAATCCCACGACGAGAAGGCCATGGTCTTTGCGTGGGAAGAATATCGCAAGGAGGGGGAGGCGCTGATTGATGCCAAAAAGCGCTTCTTTACATCGCTCCCTGCTGCCACGGGCAGCTTGAGGCTGCTTCAGCTTGGATCGGCTAAGTTGCTGGCTGACTTTGACTCCCTGTGCAGGGATAATGACATCCCATATTTCGCTACCTGTGGAACCCTGCTTGGGGCGGCGCGCCATAGTGGTTTTATACCCTGGGATGACGACATCGATCTTGGAATGCTGCGTGAGGATATCGAGCGTTTGATAGGCTTGGTCCAATCTCACGACCGATTCCGCGTCTCAGTTGCTTTTGATGGATTTGTCCAGTGCCGTCAGGTGAGATTCCAATACGCGGACGAATCTATCCCCGTATTCTTGGACATCTTTATTTTTGACTGGGCGTCAACCGACAATGTTAAGATTTACGACCAACAACTTCAAATTCGTGAGGCAATGGTCGAACGCATGCGCAATGACTCTTGTCTTTCGTCTTGGATCGATAAGTCGTGCGTTCCTGCCACTGATCCCAATATGGGCATCGTCGATTCTTTATTTTCGAATGCGATAAATGAGGAAAAGACAGTTGGTCTTGTGTGTGATAGGAGCGATGCAAAGGCAGTTATCTGGTCGATCGATAACACCGTTGGTGTTGACAATTTCCATTGGGTTTCGCCGCTAGACGAGATATTCCCTCTTATCGATCTCGAGTTTGAGGGAATGCAAATCAAGGCGCCCCGTAAGTACATGGAATTGCTAACGAAGCATTATGGTGACCCTTTTAGCCTTCCAAATGATATTGCTTCCCATTTTAAGCATACCGATGTTGCTGATAGCGCTACCGAAAGTGCACTTCAGTGGCTTCTAGGCTAGCGCAAGATGAGATGGTTTTGACACTATTTGTGTAAGGGCGTGCTGTTGGTTGCTTAGTTAGGCAGCACGCCCTTCCTTTGGGTTCAACGCTTGGCACGGCATGGCTTCTTGACAAGCGCTGTGTATCCAGCTTGTATTAGCCTAAGTATTGAAGAGTCGACAACGCTTGCTATCAGTAATGCCAAGAGATATGCCGATAAAAGTGCAATCAAGAAAAGCGGTAAGCGTATGGTTGTTGCTAATGTTGAGTCTTGTCCCAAAAAACCGGTATTGACTAGTGGTGTGAATACAATGCCTATTGTTGTTACTTGCAGTAAGTATATTGAATAGGAACGCCTTGCTGTCCAACTTAGCGCTTTGCAAATCGAGGCGCTTTCGATGCTCATTTTACTGAACAATAAGAATATGGCTGCAGTTGCCGGGAACCATAAATAGCTCGGATCTGATCTCTGGTAACCAAAATACGTTAAGAGTGCGCCTGCAATCCAACAGATAATCCCAGAGTACTCAATTGCTCTAATTTTTTTCGGTTCTAGGTATTCGGGAGGTATCTTAACGAAATATCCCAAACAGAAATATGTAAAATAGCTTCCAAGAATTACTTGCGACCCCGATGGAAAAATATAATTTATGATGTTGACGATTTTTGCCAAACGTGAATTTGGCAAAAATGAGCCTATTAGTGTTTGAAAAATTCCATATGCGCACGCTACAGTCATCAGAAATCCGAGTGATCTAACTTCTTTTTTCTCAAGCGAAGAAAACATCCGGTATAGAAAAGGCGCAATAATTAGATAAGGTATGAGTGAAGGGATAAACCAGTAGCTACTCGCCAATACGCCGGCCGTCCATTCCAGGAATGCGCTTGGGCTGAGCGTGACACCTCCAGTCAATGTGCCATACAAATATACAAGAATAGTGTATGTAAATAGGGGGAGAATAATCGATCGAACCTTATTTGATAGATAGTAACTATAGGAATGTTTAAGAGGCCTAATGGCAAAGTATCCCGACAATGTAAAGAAGATCGGATCACAAATTAGAGCGAACTCTCCCATTACCCCTTGGATTGATGTGCCATGAACGGGTCCAAGGTAGCCTGCCGTGTGTACGACTACAACCAAAAACATTGAGATTGATCTGAGTAAATCCCAATTGGCCATTCGCTTGCTTGACATTAGATATGAATTCCTATCTATCATGGAGTTATTTAATACCTGCTACTAGCATCGTAGCGAATACATCGTTAGATTAGCATGTTTAATGCTTTAATCTAACGATGCAATTATGTTCGGTTCTTTGCCCGCGTGCTTTGCGCGTGCAATGATATTCACATAATGAGTTATAACGGGTCTGATATCTTTGGTGCAGTGGTTCACTCGAGAGAAAGTTGAGTAAGTCATGGCGATATGTGCGATCGTTATTGCGGGTGGAGTTGGCTCGCGTATGGGGCAGAAGATTCCTAAGCAGTTTATTAATGTGGGGGAGAAGCCCGTCATTGTTTACACTCTCGAGGCCTTTCAGAACCATCCGCTTGTGGATGCAATCGAGGTTGTGTGCTTGGATGGATGGGAGCAGGTTCTTCTTGCATATGCGAGACAATACAAGATTGATAAGTTGAAATGGGTCGTTAAAGGCGGAGCATCAGGACAAGAGTCTATTCGCAACGGCGTGTACAACCTTGAAGGCAAGCTCGGGGAGAATGATATTTGTATTGTGCACGACGGCGTGCGACCCATGCTCGATCCCGAGGTCATTACCGATGTTATCCGCGTTGCACAGAGTCGCGGGAATGCCGTGACGAGTATGCCCTATAACGAGCAGATCTTTATTATTGATGAGGGGGACCCAGCCACCACCACGCAGTATATTCCACGTGAAACTCTTCGTCGTGTTTCAACCCCACAGGCATACCGCTTTGATCTTCTTGACTCCAAGTATCATGAGGCGTTCGAGAAGGGCGTAGGAATTGACGGGTCTAACTATACGAACACGATGATGGTCCAGCTGGGAGTTAGGCTCAACTTTGCCGCTGGTTCCGACAGGAATATTAAGCTCACTACGCCTGAGAATCTTGAATTCTTCCGTGCATGGGCTGCGGAGAAAGAGGCTCGTGATGAATAGATTGGCCTGCACTGAATACGTTGCCGATCTTGATGCCGTATGCAATCTCGATCTTCCTTGGAATGACCTTAAGGGGAAGACGGCTGTTGTCTCCGGTGCGACCGGAATGATTGGTGCGTTTTTCATTGACGTTCTGATGAGAAAGAATGAGACGACTGAATTAGGTTGCAATATTGTTGCGTTGGGTCGCAGTATCGAAAAGGCCCGACTGAGGCTTCCGTACTTTGAGTCATGCCACTTTTCGTTTGAGGAGGCTTCTGTTTCGTCCGCTGGCTATCTTCCGACCTGTTCAGCTGACTTTGTTTTGCACCTAGCGAGCTCCACGCATCCCCGTCAGTATTCGTCTGATCCAATAGGCACTATTCGTGCGAACGTCGACGGGCTTCAGAACCTGCTTGAGTTCTCTGCCGACAGCGGCGCTAGATTACTATTTGCTTCGTCCGTTGAGATTTACGGTCAGAATCGTGGTGACGTTGAACGCTTCGATGAGAAATATTGTGGAAATATTGACTGTAATACTTTGCGTGCGTGCTATAACGAATCCAAGCGTTTGGGCGAAGCCATGTGCCAGGCATATCGTTCCCAGAGGGACGTTGAGGCCGTAATTGCGCGCATCGCTCGTGTTTACGGTCCGACGTTGCTGAATGACGATTCTAAAGCTTTATCCCAGTTCATGCGTCGATCTCTTGTTGGCGAAGACGTTGTGCTCAAAAGCGAAGGGACGCAGAGGTTTTCCTATTTGCACGTTGCGGATGCTGTGTCTGGCTTGCTGTACGTGATGTTACTTGGCGCGGATGGGGAGGCATACAATCTTGCCGATCCAGAGTCTGATATCTCTTTAAAGGAGCTTGCCGAGCTTGTTGCCAAGAATGGAGACGTAAATGTTTCCTTTGATTTGCCCGATGCTCAGGAGGCGGCGGGCTATTCTGTAGCTACGCTGGCCCTTATGGATGGCTCAAAAGCCCGTGCTCTAGGGTGGAGAGCTCGTTATAATATCGCCAATGGTTTACAGTCGACAATGGAGCAGATGCGCAAGTTGGATTGGGCGGCGTTGAAATAGTTATCTAGGCTCCCGCGCGCGTCAAATTGGTAGCCAGAAGCAATGCGCTGTCGTGCGCTGAACTGTCCGAACCGCTCGCTGTTCCGATACTCTATGTTTCGTTATATGGGCCATTGAGGTCCTTTTCAGATACAGGAAGAATAAATGAACTTTAAGCTGGCTAACATAATTCTACAGGTTGATGAGCATGCGACCGCGCATCCTGAGTTGTATTATTGCGCGTCGTCCGATGTGAATGTTTCCCAAGTTGGATCTTCGGGCATTGAGTTCGAAGGGCGTCTCGGGTTTTTAACCTATGTTAACGCCTGCTCTGTTTGTAAGTGGAGGCAGTACACCGGTCTCGATAATTTAAAGCTAAATCTTGAACTCGAGGGTAAGGGAGAAATTATTGTTCTTGGAGTGGCTCCCGATGAGTCTTCTCCGCGGGAGCTTTCCTGCCTTCAGTTTGACTGTGAGCTGCGGGCCCCGTTTTCTGTTTCGATTGACGTTCGCGCAGTCGATTTTGTTGGTTTTGCCATCGTGTCCAAACTGGGCCATTCCGTGAAATTGTATAGCGGGTGCTATTTTACGGAAGTCGATTTTGATCGTATTAATTCCGTACGAATTGCTTTGTGTACGACGACCTTCAAGAACGAGAAATATATTCTTCCAAATATCTCGCTTGTCGAATCGGGTATTGCTGCAGAGGAATGTCTTTCTGCTGATAGCTTCCATATGTTTGTCGTGGATAACGGTCGAACGCTCAACGCTGATGCTCTTTCAAATGATTTGGTTACGGTTTTGCCCAATCCCAACACGGGCGGTTCTGGTGGGTTCGCGCGTGGTATTTTGGCTGCCACTGAAGAGCGGGGTAAATTCACGCACGTCATTCTGATGGACGATGACGTGTGCATTATGCCCGAGAGCCTGATTCGTACATTCAATCTACTTTCCCTTGCGAGGGGAAAATATAAGGACGCCTTCATCAATGGAGCTATGCTTTCGCTTGAGGACCCGTCTCGTCAATATGAGGATGTATCTCAGGTCTTACGAATAGGAGTATACCGTCGTATTAAGAGAGATTTTAACCTCGGTTCTCTCGATGACCTCCTTGAGAATGAGCGCACGAGCGTTGAAGTTGACCAAGCTTATGGTGCCTGGTGGTACAGCTGCGTGCCCCTTAAAGCCGTCGAGGCCAATGGGCTACCTATGCCGTTTTTCATTCGTTGTGACGACGTCGAATTCGGCATGCGAAATAAACCTATATATATGACTATGAATTGCATTTGTGTTTGGCATTCGAGCTTCGAGGGACGTTTTCGACCGTCCGTAGACTGTTATCAGTACATTCGCAATTTCTTTACCATGATTGCTCTTGATGAGTGCTCGGATGAACGTCTGTTCGTGCTGCGAACCCAACGTGCTATTCGCCAAAACCTTCGTGACCTTGATTACCAGGCAGCAGACTTTATCTTAGATGGTATTGAGGATTATCTACGTGGTCCTGAATATCTTAAAAGTCTTGATGGCGCTGCAACCATGATTGGTAAGGGCAAGCTCAACGAAAAACTGATATCCGTGGATGATATTGATTCAGAGATCCTTGCCTCCGCTGGCGTTACCACTGAGGTCCTTTCTGACAAGAGCACCGATTTTCAACTATCTCGGTTTATGAAACTCTGGCGCACGCTGCCGTATGATAAGCACTATCTGCCTGATTTCCTTTTAGGAAATAGAGTCGGATACGTTGTTAAAAACGGTGAATGCAGAATTGAAGGCAGTACAACTGGCTGTAAGTCCCTCATTTATCTTGACGCAACACGCGAAAAGGGCTCTGTTCGCACGATTGATCGCACAAGGTTCAAGACAATCCGAAAGCGTCAGCATCAGCTGATGGCACGCTATCGTAAAGAGGGTGAGGCCGTCAGAAAAGCGTGGAAGGACGCTATGCCGTACATGACGTCACGAGAGTTTTGGGAAGACTATTTAGGTCTTAAATAAGAAGAGGTCCGGATTAGGTCCGGACCTCTTCTTATTTTGAATAGGTTTTATAGGCTTGTAGCTCCCATTGCTTTCGTTCAACCTTCGCAACTGAGTCGAGGATAAGTCCCGTTGCCAGACTTAGTCCGCATAGGAACATAAACGAGACGGCGAGCATGGCGGTGGGGAAGCGAGGGACTAATCCGGTTTGGAAGTACTCTGCGACGATTGGTATACCGAGAGCGAGCCCAACGATGGCAAAGATGATCGCGATAAGACTGAAGAACTTGAGGGGACGATAATCCTTAAAGAGGGTCCCAATCATTGCTATGACTTTAATACCGTCGCTAACTGTGTTGAGCTTAGACTCGGAGCCTGCGGGCCTATCTCGATACTCTACCGGCACGTCTTGAATGCGCCAGCGGTGATCGACGGCGTGGATGGAGAGCTCGGTTTCGATCTGGAAGCCCTCACTCAAAACGGGGAAGGTCTTGACGAAGGGTTTGCTCATGGCTCTATAGCCGGTCATCACGTCGTCAAAGCTGTAGCTATAAATCCACTTGATCATGGCGCGAACAAGATTGTTTCCAAACCCGTGAAATGCTCGTTTATTCTCTTCAGCATAGGTGCCGTTTGACAGGCGATCGCCAACGGTCATATCCGCTTCGCCGTTAAGGATGGGCTCACAGAGTGACTTGGCGGCTTCGGCAGGGTATGTGTCGTCTCCATCAACCATCAAGTAGCACACGGCATCGATATCGCGAAACATCTGACGGCACACGTTGCCTTTGCCCTGCCTTGGTTCATGTCGCACTGTGGCCCCGTGCTGCTTGGCGACTTGCGAAGTGTCATCGGACGAGTTGTTGTCGTAAACATAGACAATTGCGCCGGGCAGCTCCCGATGAAAATCGTCGACAACTTTGCCAATCGTCAGTGCTTCGTTGTAACAGGGGATTATGACGGCGGTATTCGAATAGTCCATGTAGGACCTCCTTTAATGACTCATTCGGTCGAAAGTATACCTATCGCGTGCCTTCATGATTAGATATGGGTTAGTTCTCCAGATTTGTCGCGTTGGTTTTCCGCTTGCGCTGGAGGGCTATACTTTCCACTGTTATGTTTTACGAGACAAGGAGATGGTCCGTGGCTGACAATCTTGAGAGTCAGAAAGCGGTGGATAAACCGGCCTCTCACGCTAAAAATGATTACGAGAAGGATAAATTTATCCTTAGGCAGCTGGTTACCAAGGATTTTAAGATTAAGTATCGTCGCAGCGTTTTGGGCGTAGCTTGGTCCGTGCTCAATCCTTTGTTGATGATGATTGTCATGTCAATCGTGTTTTCGACAATCTTTGCCCAAGGTCGCAATGGCTCCGTTACGCCTGAGATGTATCCGCTTTATTTGATTGTCGGTAATGTGACGTTTTCTGTTATGTCCGAATCGACAAACCAGGCGTTGATGTCCATCATTTTGGCTTCCTCGCTGTTGAAGAAGGTTAAGGTGCACCGTTGGGTCTTCCCAGTGCAGAAGGTGCTGTTCTCGCTCGTTAACTTCGCCTTCTCTTTGGTTGCTGTCGCCTTGGTCATGTTCTGGTTCCATGTGGTTCCCACCTGGCATTTAATTCTGCTGCCGGTTTGTTTATTTTTGCTTATGTGCTTTTGCATGGGTTTGGGTCTGATGCTGTCCGCGCTGGCGGTTTTCTTCCGTGATGTCATGCATCTGTGGAGTGTTGTCATTACTGCTTGGATGTATTTGACACCGATTTTCTGGACGACTGACTTCATTGGCAAGATGGCTCACTGGATTCAGGTTCTGGTGCTCGTCAATCCCATGTACAACTACCTCCAGTTTATGCGTGACATCTTCCTGTTCAATACCGTGCCTTCTGCGCTTACGCTTGGACTATGTGTTGTCTGGGCTGTTCTTGCCCTTGCCATTGGCTATGCCGTGTTCCACAAGACCGAGCACAAGTTCATTCTCTACATCTAAGGAGTGCTGCTCATGACTGAATCTGCTATTGATTACAGCAAGCAGCCCCTTGCTGTTGAGGTCAAAGACGTCACCATGATCTTTAATATGGCGTCTGAGTCGCTTACAAATCTCAAGGAGTACTTTATTAAGCTCGCAAAGCACGAGCTGTTCTTTGAGGAGTTCCGTGCGCTTAAGCACATTTCGTTTGAGGTACATCGCGGCGAGGTCGTTGGCCTTGTTGGTACTAATGGTTCCGGCAAGTCTACGATGCTCAAGATTATCGCTGGCGTTTTGGAGCCCAGCGAAGGTGAGGTTAAGGTCCACGGCAATATCGCGCCGCTGATTGAGCTCGGCGCCGGCTTTGACCCGGAACTTACCGCGCGTGAGAACATCTATCTGAACGGTGCGCTGCTTGGCTATACCAAGGAGTTTATTGACGCTAGCTTTGATGAGATCATTGAGTTCGCTGAGCTCAAAGACTTCGTTGACATGCCGCTGAAGAATTTCTCTTCGGGTATGGTCGCACGTATCGCTTTTGCTATTGCTACGATTACCGAGCCCGATATCCTAATCGTCGATGAGACGCTTTCTGTTGGCGATGTCTTTTTCCAGCAGAAGTGCGAGCGCCGCATTCAGCACTTTATCGAGAGTGGCGACGTCACGGTCTTGTTCGTTTCTCACTCCATGGAGCAGGTTGAGCGCATTTGCCAGCGTGCCGTATGGATTGAGAAAGGCGACCTGCGTATGGATGGTCCCGTGGATGAGGTCTGCAAGGCGTACCACGACCAGTTCAAGTAGGTTATAATCTATTAGCTGTGCGAACTTGTACCCGCTTGGACGCGCGGCTTTATGCTCCATTAGCTCAGTTGGATAGAGCAGGGGACTTCTAATCCCAAGGTCGACGGTTCGAATCCGCCATGGAGCACCAGAGAGTTTTTGAAGACCCGGTTATTGTGCCGGGTCTTTGCTTTGCGCATGTTCTATCGTGCTATTGTTTAAACGTGGGCCGTAAGACATGGGGATGACTTGTCGCCCCATTTGTTAATTCGGACTGTGGTGCGTTTTCATCGTCACAGAAAGATGCCCGGTGCAGCATTCGCGCTGCACCGGGCATTTTGTTTGCTTATGGTGGCTCGCTAATGCACCTTTGTTCCTACGCCTCAGTCGGCTCCACGCCCAGCTCGTTGCGGACGAGCTCAAAGGCGGCGGCGATGGCCTTGTCCATGTCGTAGTATTTGTAGCCGCCCAGGCGACCGGCGAAGATCACGTCGCCCTCCTGCGTCGCCAGCTCCTCGTACTGCCTGTAGAGGGCCTCGTTCTTGGCGTCGTTGATGGGGTAGTAGGGCTCGTCGCCGGGCTTCCAGTCCGCCGGGTACTCGCGCGTGATGACGGTCCTGTCCTGCGTGCCGAACTCGAAGTGCTTGTGCTCGATGATGCGGGTATAGGGGATCTCGCGCTCTGTATAGTTGACCACGGCCACGCCCTGGTGGTCCTGCTCGTCGAGCGTCTCGGTCTCAAAGCGCAGGCTGCGGTACTCGAGCGTGCCCAGCCTGAAGTCGTAGAACGCGTCGATGGGGCCGCAGTAGATCATCTTGGCGGCGATATCGGGCTCGGCGGCGGCCAGCTCCTTGTACTCCACGCCGCAGCGCACCTCGACGCCCTCGAGCATGTTGGCGACCATCTTGGTGTAGCCGCCCATGGGGATGCCCTGGTAGCGGTCGTTGAAGTAGTTGTTGTCGTAGGTGAAGCGGCAGGGGAGGCGCTTGATGATGCTTGCGGGCAGGTCCTTACAGTCGCGGCCCCATTGCTTCTCGGTGTAGCCCTTCACGAGCGTCTCGAAGATGTCGCGGCCGACGAGCGACAGCGCCTGCTCCTCCAGGTTCTGCGGCTCGCCGATGTTCTCGGCGGCCACCTGCTCGGCGATCTTGGCGCGGGCGTCTGCCGGCGTGACGACGCCCGGCCACATCTTGGCGAAGGTGTTCATGTTGAAGGGCATGTTGTACATGTTGCCGTGGAAGTTGGCTACCGGCGAGTTGACGTAGTTGTTGAACTCGGCGAAGCGGTTGACGTAGTCCCAGACGTCCTTCATGGAGGTGTGGAAGATGTGCGCGCCGTAGCGGTGGACCTGGATGCCCTCGACGTCCTCGGTGTAGATGTTGCCGGCGATGTGATCGCGGCGATCGATGACCAGGACCGACTTGCCAGCGCGCTTGGCGGCATTGGCAAAGACGGCACCCGAAAGGCCGGCACCGACGACGAGGTAATCGTACTGGGACATGGATAAGCTCCTTTGTATGTCGATTGGACAGTTACTTTAGTTTAGGGACAAACATATCTGGTGTCTTTGTCCCAGGGATTAGTGTAGCAGATGCTCTTTCAACAGCTCCATCGCGTGTGCGTAGCCCTGGAGGCCTTCGCCGGTGATGGTGGTGAAGCAGGCCAGGCGGGCGTAGCTTACCTGGCGGAAGTCCTCGCGCGTCTCTACGGCGCTGATGTGCACCTCGACGGCAGGGATGGCGACGGCCTTGAGGGCGTCAAGGATTGCCACGCTGGTGTGCGTGTAGGCTGCCGGGTTGATGACGATGCCGTCGGCCTTGCCGTAGGCCTCCTGGATCTTGTCGACGATGCTGCCCTCGTGGTTGGACTGGAAGACCTCGACGTCGTCGAAGCCCTGTGCAGCGCCCGCTTCCTGGCAAATCTGCACTAAGCGGTCGTAGTTGTCGCTGCCATAGATGCCCGGCTCGCGAATGCCGAGCATGTTGAGGTTGGGACCGTTGATGACGAGTGCTTTCATGGTTGCTTCCTTTGCAGTCGAGAAACCACCACAAAGGTGCCCGTCCCCTTTGCGGTGGTTTTGATTAGAGAGCGGATGGGAGGGTGTCGAGGAGGGCTTGGGCGGTGTTGGCGGCGCAGTCGCGTGAGTCGATGATGTAGTCGGCCCAAGCGCGGTAGCGCGGCATGCGCTGCTCGGCCAGCTTGTCGATGCCATCGCGGGCGGTGATGGGGCGACCCTTGTGGGCGAGTTCGTCGAGCTTACGGTTGAGCATCACGATCTGGCTGTTCTGGTGCAGTAGCGGGTAGTTCTCGTCGCGCGTGACCACGCCGCCGCCCGTGGAAAGCACCAGGCCGCTGCGCTTGGAGATGTCGGACAGAGCCGCCGTCTCCTGCTTGCGGAAGGCCACCTCGCCGCGCTCGACGATAAAGTCGGCACAGGGCATGCCCAGACGCTCCTCGAGCGCGTGATCCAAGTCGATGTGCTCGCGACCCGTGAGCAGGGCGATCTGCTCGCCCACGCGGGTCTTGCCCGAACCCGGCATGCCGATCAGGGCAATGTTTTGCTCGCGGCGGGACAGACGCTCCGTTATGTCCAAGATGCGCTTGCGCGGGGTGACCTGGCCGGTATAGCGCTCAACGGCCTGCGCCGCCTGTGCCACAAGCATGAGCAGACCACCGATGCAGGGGATGCCGCGGCGCTCGGCCTCGAGCATGAGTCCCGTGCGAGCGGGGTTGTAGACAATGTCGATAACGCCCTCGAGCGCATTGAGCCCCTCGAGTGTGCAGGGGGCGTCGGGACAGTGGGGGAACATGCCGGCGGGCGTGCAGTTGACGAGCAACGCGGCGTCGGACTGTTGTGCGATGTTGCCGTAGTTGACCTCGCTCGCGCGTCCCACGGGCACCACGAGCGCGCCCAGGTCGCCCAGCACCATGCTGGCCGTGGTGCCGGCGCCTCCGGTGGCTCCGAGCACGAGGACCTTCTTGCCGGCAATCTCCACACCCAGCTCCTCGACCAGGCACTGGAAACCGAAGTAGTCGGTGTTGTCGCCGCGCAGACGGCCGTCGGGCAGGCGCGTGATGGTGTTGACGTTTCCCATACGCTCGGCGAGTGGACTCAGCTCGTCCAGGTATTCCATGACGGCGCGCTTGTAGGGGATGGTCACGTTGGTGCCCTCCCATTCGTCACCCGTCATAAAAGCCTGGAGGTCCTCGGGCTCGCGCTCAAAACGCACATACTCGAGCCCCGCGAGCTCCTTGTAGATGGTCGGGGTGTAGCTGTGGCCCAGCACGCGGCCCAGCACGCCGTAGGGGCGGGTTGTGGCGACGTCAGTCATCTAGAGCACCTCCGTGTAGCTGCCAAAGTAGGTGAAGCTCTCGCACACCTCGTCAATCGAGTCGAGCAGGTCGTCGAGGGCTTTGCTGCCAAAGGGACAGTCCAGATCGAAGTAGAACATAAACTCAAAGTCGCGCCCGGGGATGGGGCGGCTCTCGAGCTTGATAAGGTTGATGTTGAGTGCGTAGAAGCGCTCGAGTACGCGATAGAGGGCGCCCGGTTCGTTGGCCGTGGTGATCATGAGCGAGGTACGGTTGGCGCCGGGGTAGACGCGCGGCTCGCGACTGATGACGACGAAGCGCGTGTAGTTGTTGTCCGAGTCCTGGATATTGGGCTCCAGCACCTCCAGACCATAGAGCGCCGCGCAGCTGCGCGAGGCGATAGCGGCGACATCGGTGCGTTCGGAGCTGGCGACCATCTCGGCCGACATGGCCGTGTTGGGGTACTTGGTGGCGTGCAGGTCGTGTGCCTCGATAAAGCCGGCGCATTGGGCAATGGCCTGGCCGTGGCTGTAGACCTCGTGCACGTCCGCAAGCTTGGTGCCGGGCTTGACGAGCAAGTTGTGGTCGATTTTGAGGCGAAGCGAGCGCACGATGTGGAAGTCGAACTGGGCGAGCAGGTCGTAGACGGCGTTGACCGAGCCGGCGGTGGAGTTCTCGATGGGCAGCACGCCAAACTCGCAGAAGCCGTCGCGCACGGCGCGCATAACGCCCTCGAAGGTCTCGAAGAACGCAATGTCGGGCACGTCGAAGAGCCTGCACGCGGCAATTTGGCTATAGGCGCCCTCGACGCCCTGGCAGGCGACGCTAGCCGTCTGGGGGAAAGGCGTGTCAAAGGCTGCAGCCGTGGCGTGGGCCTTTTGTGAGACGGTGATGCCCTTGAGCTCGTTGATGTAGCGCTGCTGCTCGGCCTTGCTCATGCTCATGAGGAGGCGGAACAGGGTGATGGCTTGGGCCTCGTAGCGCTCGGGCACGCGGCTGGCGAGATTGTTGAGCTTGGAGCGCTCACGGGCGGGGTCGAAGACGGCCTTGCCCATCTCGATTTTAGACTTGGCGACCTCGGTGGCAATGTCCATGCGCTCGACAAAACTGTTGAGGAGCGTGGTGTCGATGCCATCGATGGCCTGGCGGATGTCAGCAAGGTCCATGGAGACCCCTTTCACGTGTCGGGGGATATTGAGGGGTGGGTAGTTAGCGCTGGGCGGCGTCTTCGAGGAGAGCGTCCCAAATCGCGAGGGCGGCGGCTGCTTCGGCTACGGGGACGGCTCGGGGGACGATGCAGGGATCGTGGCGGCCGTGGACCGAGAGCTCGGCATTTTCCATAGCGTCCATGTCCACCGTCTGCTGCTCACGGCCAATGGAGGGCGTCGGCTTTACGGCCATGCGCCACATGACGGGCGCGCCGGTCGAAATACCGCCCAGGATGCCGCCGGCGTTGTTGGACTCGACCTCGATCTCGCCGGTCTCGGCATCGATGCGATACGGATCATTGTTCTCGCTGCCGCGCATGGCGGCCACGGCAAAGCCCATGCCAAACTCCACGCCCTTTACGGCGGGAATGCCAAACGCGATCTGCGCGATGCGGTTCTCGATGCCGTCGAACATGGGGTCGCCGATGCCCGCGGGAAGCCCGTAAATGCCGCACTCCACGATGCCGCCGATGCTGTCGAGTTCGTCGCGCGCGGCTAGGATTTCCTCGCGCATGCGGCCGGCTGCGGCGGCGTCAATGCAAGGAAGATCGTTCGTCAGGATCGCCTTGCGGTCGGCCTCGCGATAGACCATATCGTCCATCGGCAGGTCGGAGATACCGCCGATCTGCGCGACGTGCGCCATCACTTTAATGCCGCGGGCCTCGAGTGCCTGCAGCGCAATGCCGCCGGCGATGCACAGGGGTGCCGTTAGGCGGCCGGAGAAGTGCCCGCCACCGGCGACATCGTGCATGTTGTGATACTTCACGCGCGCAGGGAAGTCCGCATGTCCGGGGCGGGGCTTGCGGCGCAGCTCGGAGTAATCCTTGGAGCGCGTGTTGGTGTTCTCGATAATCGCGGCGATGGGCGCGCCGGTGGTATGTCCATCGACCACACCGGCGATGATGTGGGCGTCGTCGGCCTCGCGGCGTTTGGTCGCGGTCTCGTCGCGACCGGGGGCACGACGGTCGAGGAAGGCCTGCAGCTGCTCCTGGTCAACAGCGATGCCCGCCGGAATGCCATCGAGGGAGCAGCCGATGGCGGGGGAGTGCGACTGGCCGAAGATGCTTACGTGCAAGACGTTGCCAAAGGTCGAGGACATGCTATTCCTCCTCGAGTGTGACCTTGCCGCCCAGCAGGCGGTAGTGGTCGAAGAAATCGGGATAGGACTTGTTGACGGCCTCGGCGCCGTGGATCACGACCTCGCCGGTGGCGCGGCTCGCGGCGATAGCGGCCATCATAGCGATGCGATGGTCGTTGTGCGAATCGACCTCGCCGCCGGTGAAGGCATCGACACCCTTGATGATGAGGTCATCGCCGGCAATGCGCACCTGCGCGCCCAACGCGGTGAGCTCGCGGGTGGTCGTAACCAGGCGGTCGGATTCCTTGATGCGCAGACGGGCGCAATCGCGGATAAAGGTGCGGCCCTGCGCCAGCGAGGCTACGGCCGAGATGACGGGCACCAGGTCGGGAATGTCGTGGGCGCTCATCTCAAAGCCGGCGAGCTTGTCGGACTGCACGGTGGCGGCGTTGGTGGAGCGCACGATGCGGGCGCCAAAGCGCGAAAGCGCGGCAAGCACGTTGCGGTCGCCCTGTGCGGAGCTCAGCGACACGCCCTCGACGGTGATGGGGTCGTTGCCGATGGCACCGGCGCACAGCCAAAAGGCGGCGTTGGACCAGTCACCCTCGACGGCTACGCTGCCGGGCGTGCGGTACGAGCCACTGCTCACGCGGAAGTTTGTGACCTCGGGCTGGCCGTCCTTGGCCGGAATACGCTCGACGCTAACCTCGACGCCAAAGGCCTTCATGGCCTGGATTGTCAGGTTGATGTAGGGGCGGCTCTCGATGAGGCCGGTTACCTGCACGCAGGAGGGCTGGGCCAGCAGCGGGGCTGCCAGCAGCAGGCCGGAGATATACTGCGAGCTCACGTTGCCCGGAAGCACAAAGGTGCCCGGGCGCATGCGGCCGCTCGTCTTGAGCGGAAAACCGCCCAGACCCTGTAGGTCGCAGCCGGCGGCGATGATCTCGTCCGAGAGCGGGGAGAGCGGGCGAGTGCCAAGGCGGCCCTGGCCCACGAAGGTGGCATCCGCACCCAACGCGCAGGCGACAGGCAGCATAAAGCGCAGCGTGGAGCCGCTTTCGCCGCAGTCAAGCGTGCCGCCGGCAAGGGCCTTGAGCAGGCCAAACTCAACACTCTTCATGGTGGGGTGGACCTGGAAGCCGTCCTCGACGGTCTCGATGCGAGCACCCAGGGCCGTAAGGCAACGCACCGTGGCCTCGATGTCGGCGCAGGTAGTGTTGCAGGTAACGTGCGTCTCGCCGTTGGCAAGCGCGGCGCAGATGATCAGGCGATGCGCCATCGACTTGGACGCGATGGCGGGAACGGTGCCCTTGAGCGGGGACGGGGTGATGCGGGCTAGCATGCGGATGCGTCTCCCTTCTGGCCGAGGCCTTCGGCAATGAGTTCGTGGAAAGTGGAAAGCGGCGTGCGGTCGATGCTGCAGCGGCCAATGCCGTGCGGAATCACCAGGTCGATGGTGTCGCCCGCGCGCTTCTTGTCGTGGAGCGCCTCGGCAAAGACGGCATCGACATCGAGGTCGCAGCGGGTCTTGAGGCCATGGCGGGTGCAGAGCTCCTCAATACGATCGGGCAGTGCGGCATCGCAGACGCCGTGCAGGGCCGCGGCGCGCGTGATGATGCCCATGCCGATCGACACGCAGTTGCCGTGTCCGAGCTCAAAGTGCTCGCAGGCCTCAACGGCGTGTCCGGCGCTGTGTCCAAAGTTGAGGAGCTTGCGCTGGTTGGTCTCGCGCTCGTCGGCTACGACCACGGCGCGCTTGATGTCGATATTGCGGGCGATGATGAGTGCTACGCGGGCCACATCGCGGTTGAGCAGCTCCAGCGTGAGCGGGGTCTTCTCCAGTTCGACGAAAAGCTCCGGATCGGCAATCACGGCGTGCTTGACGACCTCGCCGCAGCCGTCGGCGAACTGCTCGGGCGTGAGGGTGGCCAGGCACCCCACGTCGGCGATGACCACGCTCGGCTGCCAAAAGGCGCCGGCCAAGTTCTTGCCGGCAGCCAGGTCGATGGCCGTCTTGCCGCCCACCGACGAATCCACCATGGCTAGCAGACTCGTGGGAATCTGCACAAACTTGCAGCCGCGCATGTAGGTGGCGGCCACAAAGCCCGCCACGTCGCCTACGACGCCGCCGCCGAGTGCCACGATCACGTCGGAGCGCGAAAGCTCGTGCTCGGCTACAAACTCCAAAATGGCAACATAGGTCTCGGCGCGCTTATGGGCCTCGCCGGCCTCGAAGGTGCAGATGCTCACCTCGTAGCCTGACGCCTCCAAGCTCTGCTTAACGGGCATCTGGTAGAGCGGGCCCACGTTGGTGTCCGTCACGATGACGGCCTTGGCGCCGCCGGCAGTGGCGCGCACGAGCGGTCCCGACTGCTCCAGCAAAAACGTGCCAACATGCACCTGGTAGGGGCGTGCGGTGTCGATATCGATGGTAATCGCCATAAGCTTCGGTCCTTTCGACCTGGCGTGATAGGTGGTCTAGTGGGAGGCCTCGTCGTCGAGTGCACGCTTAATGCGGTCGCCCTCGGCAAGGAGATTCTCTAGATAGCGCTGGTCGCGGTCCTTGAGCGCACGGCTGTAGGCGCCAAGCGACTCGATCAGATGGTCGATTTCGAAGGCGAGCGCGTCGGCGTCGTCGATCATGAGCTCGGACCACATCTGGGGGTTGAGGTGTGCCACGCGGGTGAGATCGCGGTAGCTGCCGGCCGAAAAACCGTGGTGGACCTGAGCGGTCGGGCTCTTAACATAGGCGTTGGAGACGACATGCGCGAGCTGGCTCGTAAAGGCGATGACGCGGTCGTGCTCGGCGGCGCTGGTCACGCTGAACTTGCCAAAGCCCAAGGGGCGTACCATCTCGCGCACCTGGCCCAAGAGCTCGAGCTTAAGGGCATCGTCTACCGCGGGTGGAACGAGCACGAGCGGTGCGTCCTGGAACAGGTCGGCGCGGGAATGCGCGTAGCCCGAGAACTGCGTGCCCGCCATGGGGTGCGCGCCCACAAAGTAAAAACCGTGCTCGCGGGCAAGCTCAAAGGCGCGCTCGCACACGATACCCTTGACGCCCACCGTGTCAATTACCACGGGGCCCATGATGGCCTCGGTATCGGTGGCGTCGGCGAGTGCCTGGGCGTGTGCCTCGAGCCACTCGATGCAGGCTTCGGGGTAGCAAGCCAGGACGATGATGTCGCATTCGCCGAGCGTCTCGTCGTTGAGCTCGCCGGCAACGGTGCCCATGCTGGCGGCCGTCATGACATCGTCATCGGGATCCCGGGCCAGCACGCGGACGCCCGCCTGCGCATAGCCGCGGGCAAAGCTGCCGCCGATGAGGCCAAGGCCGACGATGCCGGCGCACTTGGGGCCGCCCTGGTTAACGCGCGCGTTTCTCACTGTACCCATGGGCTACTCCATGGTCTCTTGGCAGACGACCTCGCGGATGGCTCGGATGCGGCGCATGGTGTCGTCGAACTGATCGGGGGTGAGGGCCTGGGCGCCGTCGGACCAGGCGCGGCTCGGCTCGTCGTGGACCTCGATCTCCAGGCCGTTGGCGCCGCAGGCGGTCGCGGCGAGCGCCATGGGCTCAACGTAGCGGGTGTAGCCGGTGGCGTGGCTGGGGTCGGCGACGACGGGCAGGTGCGACAGGTGGTGCAGCACCGGCACGGCATTGAGGTCGAAGGTGTTGCGGGTGCGGGTCTCGAAGGTGCGGATGCCGCGCTCGCACAGGATGACGTTGTCGTTGCCCTCGCTCATGATGTACTCGGCGGCCATGAGCAGCTCATCGATCGTGCCGGACATGCCGCGCTTAAGCAAGATCGGAGTCTTGGTCTTGCCGACCTCTTTGAGCAGAGGGAAGTTCTGGGCGTTGCGGGCGCCGATCTGCATGACGTCGATCTTCTTGTCCAGGAAGACCTGCACGTCGCGCGGGTCCATGATCTCGGTGACGATCGGCATGTCGAGCTCGGCAGACGCCTCGCACAGCAGGTCCAGACCGGCGGGGCCCATGCCCTGGTAGGCGTACGGGGAAGTGCGGGGCTTGTAGGCGCCGCCGCGCAGCATCGTGGCGCCGGCGGCCTTCACGCGGCGTGCGATGCGGATGAGGTTCTCGCCCTCGACGGAGCACGGGCCGGCGATGACCTGGAACTGATCGCCGCCGATCTTGACGCCGTGGCCGCAGTCGATGACGGAGTCCTCGGGGTGGAACTTGCGGTTGGCGCGCTTGAACGGCTCGGAGACGCGCTGCACGCGCTCGACGACATCCATGGACTCGAGCAGGAACGGGTCGATCTTGGTCGTATCGCCCACCAGGCCGATGATCGTCTCATTCTCGCCGCGCGAGACATCGGTCTTCAGGCCCTTTTTCTCAATCCAGCTGACGATATGGCTGACGGCCTCGTCGCTGGCGCTCTGCTTTAAAATTGCAATCATGGTGTGCCTCTCACCTCGATGGATAACCCTTGCAAAAACGGCCCGCATCGCGAGCCGTGTACATATGGTGCATGAGAGTTTATACTATCTGACTCGCTTTTGCCTTCTAAAGTGGGCCGTTGAGCCGCGTCTTCCTCGGAATTGCAAAGCTTTTTCTTTTATTTTGATAGCCCGTGGTGCACTTGGGTATAATGCCAAGCGTTGGCCCTATTAGCTCAGGGGATTAGAGCGTCTGCCTCCGGAGCAGAAGGCCGTTGGTTCGAATCCAACATGGGGCACCATCGAACGTGAGACCGTCCGAACCTCGTATGGTCCGGGCGGTTTTTCTTATACCGACGCGACGTGATGGGACGTGGTATGGCAGCAACGGATATCGAGCGCGGACTCTCGACCGCCGAGGTCGAGGAGCGCATCGCCGCCGGTAAGATCAACCGCAACATGGAGCTCAAGACCAAGTCGGTCAAGGAGCTCATCATCGAGAACCTCTGCACGCTGTTCAATTTGATCAACGTGATCTTGGCGTTCCTGGTCATTTTGACCGGTTCGTTTAAGAATCTGACGTTCCTGTTCGTGGTGTTCCTCAATACCGCTATTGGCGTCATTCAGTCCATGCGTTCCAAAAAGATGGTCGATAAGCTCACGCTGCTGACCTCCAAGAAGGCCATCGCGGTGCGCGACGGCTCCGAGGTGGAGCTCGACCTGGACCAGATCGTGCTCGACGACATCATCCGCCTGGGGCGCGGCGACCAGATCCCCGCTGACGCCGTGGTGGTTTCGGGCGAGGCGCTCGTGAACGAGAGCCTGCTGACGGGCGAGAGCGATCTTATTAAGAAACAGCCCGGTTCCGAGCTCATGAGCGGCAGCTTTATCGACTCGGGTCTGCTGCGCGCCCGCGTGATCCATGTCGGCGCCGACAACTACGTGGCCAAAATTAATAACGAGGCCAAGTACGTCAAAAAGGTCAATTCCGAGATCATGAACGCGCTTAACGCCATCGTGCGCTTTGCGAGCATCATCATGATCCCGCTCGGTTTGGCGTTGTTTGCCTCGAGCGTGAGCGAGCTGTGGGATGCCGCGGGAACCCCAGGCAATAGCGCGCTTTCGTGGTGCTTCTCCGAGCTGTTGGCTGGTCATGTGCCTTCGTCGGCGCTGCTGTCCACGGTGGGCGCCCTGCTGGGCATGATCCCGCAAGGCCTGGTGCTGCTGACCTCGTCGGTGCTCGCCATCGCCACGGTGCGCCTGGCCCGCCGCAAGGTACTCGCGCAGCAGCTCTACTGCATTGAGACGCTCGCGCGCGTCGACGTGCTGTGCCTGGACAAGACGGGCACCATCACGTCGGGCCGCATGGAGGTCGAGGGTACCTATCCGCTGCCGGTCGAGGGTATGGGTGCGGGGGAGGGCGACGCCGCCGTTCCCGTCGATACCACGGTGCTCGATTTTGCTCTGGCTAACGTCGCACGTGCGACCTCGGCCGATGCCAACGAGACCTGCCAGGCGCTGCTCAACTACTACGCCGACCGCCCGGTCGAGGTGTCTGAGCCGCTGTCGGTCATTCCGTTCTCGTCGTCCAAAAAGTGGAGCGGTGCCTCGTTTGCGCAGGGCTCCTATGTGATGGGCGCGGCGCAATTTGTGCTTTCAGAGCGCGCCTTTTCGCAGGTCGAGAACCGCGTGGCCGAACTTGCCGACACCTGCCGCGTGCTTGTGGTGGCCTGCGTGGACGGCTTTACGCCCGATGGCGATATGGTGGGCGAGGCCGAGCCCGTGGGCTTTGTGACCATTCGCGACGAGATCCGCACCTCGGCCGCCGAGACCATCGGGTACTTTAACGAGCAGGGCGTGACCCTCAACGTGATCAGTGGCGACGACCCGCGTACGGTGTCGTCGATTGCGCGCGTGGTGGGCGTGCCGGGGGCGGACGCTTATGTGGACGCCACGACGCTCGATACGCCGGCCAAGCTCGATGCCGCAGTGGACCGCTACCATGTCTTTGGTCGTGTGACCCCGCAGCAGAAGCGCGAGCTCGTGCAGGCACTCAAGCGCCGCGAGCACACCGTGGCCATGACGGGCGACGGCGTTAACGATGTGCTAGCGCTCAAGGAGGCTGACTGCTCCGTCGCCATGGCGGCTGGCTCCGACGCCGCGCGTAACGTGGCCGAGATCGTACTCGTCGACAACGACTTTGCCTCGATGCCCGCCGTGGTGGCCGAGGGCCGTCGCTCCATCAACAACCTGCAGCGCTCCGCGGCGCTGTTCCTGACCAAAACGCTGTTCTCGATGGGCTTGGCGGCGCTGTGCATCGCGCTGCCGCCGTACCCCTTCGAGCCCATCCAGATGACGCTCATTAACTTCTTCTGTATTGGCGCGCCGGGCTTTGTGTTGGGCCTGGAGCCCAACAATGCTCGCGTGAAGGGATCGTTCCTGACGAACGTGCTCAAGCGGGCACTGCCGGCGTCGATTGCGGTCATTTTGGCTGCGGCGCTCGATATCTTTGTGGCGCGGGTGTTTGGCTTTAGCCAGCTCACGCTGTCTACGATGTGCCTGCTTACGTCGTGCGCGGCGAGTGTCAGCCTGATCTGGCGTATCTCGCAGCCCCTCACGCCCTTACGTGTGGCGCTCTTTGTGTTTGTAGTTGCCGGCATCCTGACGGGCGTTATCGGATTCCCGAAGCTGCTGTCTATTGCCAACCTGTCGATGGGCCAGATGGTTATCTTGGCTGTCATCGTGGTCATCACCTGCTCGGTGTTCTTTAAGCTCGCCACGATGATGGATTCGCTCAAGCCGCGTCGTCGTCATGCCGCAACTGGTTTTGGCCGCGGTGTGCGCGTCCGCTTGGGTCGCGGTGGCGGCAAGGTGAGCTCGACGGGTTCGACGGCCGAGCGTTTTGCCAAGCGCGTCGCCGCCGACATGGCGCAGCGCCGCGAAGCTCGCACCGTTCGTGAGGCCGAGGCCCGCGCACTCGAGGGCGTGGCCCAGGCCCAGCCCAAGAAAAAGAAGAGTACCGGAGTCAAGCGCTCCCGCGTAACCAAGTCCGCCCAAGGCATCAAAGTCTCGATGTCGAGCAAAAAGAAGAAGTAACTACGCGCCCTGGCGATGTTGAATTGGTGCCTTGCTCCTGTGGGGCCGTGGCGATGTTATGCTCTAACCTCGATTATTTGAATTGCTTCGAAAAGAGGATGCCGTGATCTGCCCGCATTGCCTTAAGACTATCGAGGACGGCGCCTCGTTCTGCCCCTACTGCAACGCCTATGTGGGTCCGGGCGATGGTCCCGAGCACACCGAGTTCGTGTTCTGTGAGGGCTGCGGTGCCCGTCTTTCTCCGCATGATCGTACGTGCCCCAAATGCGGACGCCCCGCTCCGGGTATCCTCTCCGAGGATGCGGCAGCATCCGACCTGGCAGCGGGCCGCACGGCGGGCTTTCCGCGCCTAACGCAAGAGCAGATCGATACCGAGGTGCCGCATGCGCCGGCCTCTGCCGCTGCGGTGCTTTCGGACGCCGCCGACCCCAATGAGACCTGCGTGCTGCCGGCTTTCGATAAGGATTTCGGTATCCCCAAGGTCGATATTCCCATGCCCGTTTCCCTGCATGACGATGCTCAAAAACCCAAGCGCAAGGTGCACCCCGACGAGGACGCCTATCACAAGCACAAGCGTCATATTCCCAAGCCGCTTATCGTAATCGCGGTCCTTGCCGTCGTTTGCGGCGGTGCCTATTGGTTCGTGACGACCGATCCCATGGGTGTTATGCCCGGCTTCTACGACCAGTTTGGCCAAGCTGCACAGACCACCTTCCCCACGCGCCAAAAGGGCGAGGCCACTGAGGACGATACCAAGCAGGACGATTCTGCGGAGGTGGTCCAGGAAGAAACCGTGCTCACCGATGATCAGCTCTATACCAGGCTCGACGGTCTGTATCAGACCATCGTGTCCTACGCTGACGAGGACCAGATCGGCGAGGTCATCGATTCCTTTAACAACGGCTATCTCCGAACGCCGCTGTCCACCCGTCAGGAGCTGTCGCAGAGTGCCTACGCCCTGCGCGACCAGATCAAAAAGACGCAAGATGAGCTCAACAACCTTAAGTACCAGGACGATACGGTCTATGCGGATGACATCGCCCACTTAAAGCAGCTTGCCGAGTGGATGTATGAGCGCGTTGACGTGATCTGCCAGAGCTGGGATATCTCGCTGGCCATTCCCGATGGCGAGTCGATGAGTTCCCACCAAAGCGAGATCCTGGCGCCCATCGCGCAGGGTGGCAACAGCGCGCTGAACCAGTACGATGCCAATGTGGGTTCCTGGAAGCCGCAGCAGCGTTCCTAAAATTAGTTCGCCATAGTCGGCATAACCTACGTGCGCAATTGATGTAAGCCCGTGCTTATTGCTACAATTCGTACAAATATGCTTTAAACGCACGAGGAAGGAACCACATGTTTGGTTTTAAGAAAGAGCTCTACACGCCCGAGTATCAGCTTGTCGGCGACGAGTGCGCCGTAATCGAGACGTCGAAGGGTACCATCAAGGTCAAGTTTGACGGCGAGGGCGCTCCCATTCATGTCGCGAACTTCTGCGAGCTTTCCACGATGGGCTTCTATGATGGCCTTAAGTTCCATCGCTATGTGCCCGGTTTTGTTATCCAAGGTGGCGACCCCAATACCCGCGACATGTCCGGCGCCGACGTCGCCGCCGGTCTTGAGGGCCCCGACGGCATGCCCGGTACCGGTGGCCCCGGCTACTGCATCAAGGGCGAGTTTGCCACCAATCCGCGCAACAGCCATGTCGATGGCGCTCTTGCCATGGCACGCTCCATGGATCCCGATTCCGCGGGTTCGCAGTTCTACTTCTGCCTGGGTGCCCAGCATAACCTCGATTCTGGTTACACCGTCTTTGGTACCACGGTCGAGGGTCTCGATGTGATTTCGCAGCTGCGTGCCGGCGACGAGATCGTCCATGTCGAGATTGTTCACGAGTAAAGGGGACTTTCTTGAATAGCCAGCTGATCCAACAGGGCCGCGCCGCTTACCGCGCGGGTGATTTTTCTGCTGCAGCCCAGATGCTTGGGGCGGCAAAGACTCCCGATGAGATTATGGGCGAGGCCGATCACCTTCGTGGCAACGCCTTGATGCACCTGGGCATGTATGCCGAGGCTGCCGAGGCCTATGCCGCCGCCCTCAACGACGGCACCTACGGCAAGCGCGGCGCGCTGCTCACCAACCGCGGCAAGGCGCTTGCCGCCGTGGGCGACTACACGACGGCCGCTCAGGCGTTCTCTGCTGCTACGCAGGATGCTTCCTATGCCACGCCGTTCAAGGCCTATCTGGGCCTGGGCAATGCTCTGTTCCAGTCGGGCGACTATGCCAACGCAGGAACCGCCTTCCGTCAGGCTGCCATCGACGGCGCCAATCCGGCTCCTGCCGCCGCACTCGGCGAGCTCGGTCGTTGCTTCATTAAGCTCGGCCGTCCGGCGGATGCCGTGGAGACCTACCGCACGGCTATCGACTTTGCCGGCCCCCGCGACGACACGCGTGCGCTCAACGCCGGCATGGGTCAGGCGCTTTCTGCCGCCGGCCGTCCCTCCGACGCACTCGACGCCTTTAACGCCGCTACTGCCGATGGCATCTACCAGCTCACCTCCGAGCAGGCCGATGAGCTTGCCCGCGTGCACGATTCGCTTGCCGCGCTGTCTGCCCAGACGGCTATGGCCACGGCTCCGGCGCCCGCGATGGACGCTCCTGCCGTCGATCCGCTCGATCCTACGGGCGCGACCGGTCAGTTTATGCCCGATCCCTCGGACACCGGCTTCTTTACGCTGTCCGAGTCCGAGATGGTCCAGCAGGACCGTCAGGATCGTAAGCAGGCCAAGGTCCGTCGTCGCCATCGCCACACGGGTCTTAAAGTCTTCATCGTGCTGCTTCTGCTCATTTTGATCGCCGCGGGCGGTCTGGGCTTTGCCTACACGCGCGGCTTTGGCTTCCCGTCTCAGGAGTCTGTCGTTACCGATCTGTTCCAGGCTGCCGGCGACGGTGACGCCGCAAGGGCCGAGTCTTGCCTGGCCTCGAGCCTGTCCGAGGACGCTAAGTCGATGATCATCTCCTCGATTCCGCAGGGTGCCACCGTGTCCGTTGAGGGCATGGATCAGTCCATGACCGAGACGACCGCCAAGGTGAAGGCATCGCTGTCCAAGGGCGGCGAGCAGGAGTACACCGTCAAATTCGTGCGCTCCGACAACCATATCGGCTGGGCCGTTTCTTCGCTTGATATGGATTTCTCGGCTGCTGACAACCAGTAGTGACCTTATGGGATTTAGCTTTGCCCGGCGCTTCACCGCAAGTGAGGCGCCGGGCTTGCGCTAGTATGATGAGCTAGTAGTTTTCCAGCAATCATCCAACACATCAGGAGTTGCGTTGTTTTCTTTGATGGATATGTTCTTCGGTAGCTATGCGGGCGATCTTGCCATCGACCTCGGCACCGCCAATACGCTTGTCTCCGTGCGCGGCAAGGGCATCGTCATTCGCGAGCCCTCTGTTGTCGCCATCGACAAGAACGACGAGCGCATCTTGGCGGTCGGTATCGAGGCAAAGCGCATGCTCGGCCGTACGCCCGGCAACATCGTGGCCGTTCGTCCCCTGAAGGACGGCGTCATCGCCGACTTCGATGTTACCGAGGCCATGCTTCGCTACTTTATCGACAAGGCGTCCGAGAAGCGCTATCCGTGGACTCCGCGTCCGCGTGTTGTCGTCTGCGTTCCCTCCGGTGTCACGTCGGTCGAGAAGCGCGCTGTCTTTGAGGCCACGATCCAGGCCGGTGCCCGCCAGGCCTATCTGATCGAAGAGCCCATGGCGGCTGCCATCGGCGCCGACCTGCCCGTCGAGGAACCCACCGGCTCCATGGTCATCGACATCGGTGGCGGTACCACCGAGGTTGCCGTTATCGCTATGGGCGGCATCGTCGTCTCGCAGTCCATCCGTATTGCCGGCGACGAGTTCGATCAGGCCATCCTCACGCACGTTCGTGATGCCTACAACCTGGCCATCGGCGAGCGTACGGCAGAGGACATCAAGATCAAGGTCGGCTCCGCCGTGCCGCTCAAGGATGAGCTCGACGTCGAGGTCAACGGCCGCGACGTGATCACCGGTCTGCCCAAGACCGTGCGCATCGAGAGCGAGGAGATTCGTCGCGCGCTCAACAAGCCGCTCGACGAGATGGCCAAGGCCGTCAAGGACGCACTCGACGCTACGCCTCCCGATCTTGCCTCGGACCTTATGTACTATGGCATTTTGCTGACCGGTGGCGGCGCGCTGCTGCGCGGTCTCGATGTGCGCCTGCGCGATGAGACCGGCGTTTCGGTCAACGTCAGCCCCACGGCGCTCGATAACGTTGTTAACGGCTGTGCCCGCGTGCTCGAGGCCAATGCGTTTGATGGCGGCTTCGTCCAGACCAATGCTTAATTTCCAAAAGGTGGATTCCATTTGGCACGATCTTCGGGTTTCTCCACAAATCTGAATACCAAGCGACAATCAACGGGTATGCGCCCGTTGATTGTTTTCAGCCTGATTTCGGTGTTGCTGCTCACGTTTTACATCCGCGAGGGCGAGACGGGGCCGATTCATGCCGTGCGCTCGGGCGTGACGACGATTACCTCGCCGGTGCGCTTTGTGGGCTCGGCTGTGGCGGCTCCCTTCAATGCGATCGGTAACGTGTTCTCTAACCTTACGGCGTCACAGGACACGCTTGACGAGCTTAAGAAGCAAAATGAGGAGCTGACCTCCAAGGTTGCCGAGCTCTCCGAGGCTCAAAAGACCGCCGAGCGACTGGAGGGTCTGGTCGGTCTGCAGTCGACCTACAACCTCAAATCGACCGCTGCTCGTATCGTTGGTGCCTCCGGCGATGCCTGGACCTCGACCGTTACCATCGACAAGGGCTCTGCCGACGGGCTTACCATCAACATGCCCGTGACGAGTTCTGCCGGTGTTATCGGCCAGATTATCGAGGTATCGGCCAAGACCTCTACCGTGCGCCTGATTGGCGACGAGAACTCCGGCGTATCCGCCATGGTGCAGGACACGCGCGCCCAGGGTATGCTGCAGGGTCAGGCTGACGGCACGCTGCGTCTTGAGTACGTGAGCGTCGACTCCGATGTTAAGGTTGGCGACATCATCGTGACCTCGGGCATTGGCGGTGTGTTCCCCAAGGGTCTACCGCTCGGCACCGTCTCGTCGGTTGAGAAATCGGCAAACGACGTGTACTACACCATTGTGGTGCGCGCCCAGACGACGGCCGAGAACAACGAGGAAGTGCTGGTCATCACCTCGCTGACCGACGAACAGTCGGCCTCGGATGAGGACGTGAGCACCGCTAATAGCACGCCGCAGGGAACGTCGCGCGATGCTGCGACCAAGACGAAGGACGAGAGCTCGGATGACGGTTCCGACACGTCCGAGACGACCGATTCCGGCTCGAGCGAATAGGGGGCATGTCCATGGATCTACACGAGCAGGGGATGAGCTCCCGTACGTTTGTAATCGCCGCCATCGTGTGCGTGCTGCTGCAGGCAGGCCTGGCACCGCAGATCTCCATTGCGGGCGGTCGCGTCAACTTTATGATTATCCTGGTGTGCATAAGCGTGTTCTCGGGCGACCCGACCCGTGCCGTCGTGTGCGGTTTTTGCAGCGGCTTGTTCTATGACCTTTCCGCTGCCGTGCCGGTGGGCGTTATGTCGCTCCTGCTGACCGTGGGTTCTTTTGCCCTGGTGCATAGCGCCGCCGGTCAGACGGGCGGTACCCCGAGTGCGCGCGGCATCACTGTGGGTGCCTTCGCGCTCGTCATTAATGTGATCTACAGCATCATCTTGCTGTTTATGGGTTTGGAGACGAGCTTTGTCGTGGCGGTCTTCGGCCATGCGCTGCCGTCTTCGATCCTGACGGGTTTGGTTGCCATTCCGTTTTTGATGTCCGGCGTCGTGCCGCAGTCCGGTTATGGATTCTCCGCACGTGGCGGACGCCAGACGGGCATGCGCTTTAAGCCCAAGACCCGTAAGCTCAAATAGGGGAGGCTCGTAGATGTCTTCCCAGATGACGGTTATTATCGCCGGTATCGTGCTGGTTGTGGCCATCGTGGTCGCGCTGGTCATCATGCGTCGCGGCGATTCCCGTTTTACCTACGATACGCAGCATGGAACGGCCCCGCGCGCCACCGAGGGCGAGGGCAATACCGCGGCGACCGCCTTTAAGGGCCGCTTCTCCATCCTCACCACGGGTGTGGGCGCGATGTTCGCGGCGCTTGCCGTCAAGCTGTGGGGCATGCAGATGGTCTCGTCGGACTATTACGAAAAGCAGGCTAATAGCAATCAGACGCGCACCGTTACCACACCCGCTGTGCGCGGCCGCATCCTCGACCGCAATGGCGTGGCACTTGTCCAGAACCGTCCCTCACTTGCTGTCGTGGCCTACCGCGACCTTGCCGAGGATGAGGTTCTGGTTCGCCATCTTGCCAACGTGCTCGGTATGCCCTACGTGGCGGTTCTGCGCAATATTCAGGACAATTCCGAGGGCGCCCAGAGCCTGCATACCATCGCGACGGACGTCCGTCGTTCCACGGTTGCCTATATCAAGGAGCACGCAGGCGAGTTCCCGGGCGTCAAGATTGCCGAGCGTACCGAGCGCCAGTACCCGTACGGCGAGACGGCCTGTCACATTTTGGGCTATACCGGCACCATTACCTCCGAGCAGCTCGAGGCCCAGAATAAGAAAACCTCTGGCGATGATGATGCTTCTGCTGGCAAGATTACGTACCAGTCGGGCGATATCGTGGGCCAGGCGGGTGTTGAGAGCTACTACGAAAACCTGCTGCAGGGTATTCGTGGCGAGCAGACCGTCAAGGTCGATGCCTCGGGCAATGTGACCGGTCAGGCCGGCGCCGTGCCCGCCAAGGCCGGCTCCGACATTAAGCTCACGCTCGACCTTAAGATCCAACAGGCCTGTGAGACGGCGCTGGCGAGCGCCATCGAGCTTGCCAAGACCACCGGCTACAGCAATGCCGGCAACGGCGCTGTGGTGTGCCTCGATCCCAACAATGGTGAGATCCTGGGCATGGCGAGCGAGCCCAAGTTCGATCCGTCCGTCTTTATCGGCGGCGTCTCAAATGACGTGTGGACCGAGCTCAATGATGACAAGGGTTCGCACCCGCTGCTCAACCGCGCCATTAGCGGACAGTACATGTCGGCCTCGACCATCAAGCCGCTCTCGGCACTGGCCGGTCTTGAGTTTGGAACCTACACTTCAACGCAGACAACCAACTGCACGGGCTATTGGACGGGCTTGGGCAAGGCTTGGGGCAAGCGCTGCTGGCTGACGTCTGGACACGGCACCATGACGCTGCAGTCGGGTATTGCCAACTCGTGCGACCCCGTCTTCTACGATATGGGCAAGGCGTTCTTTTATGACGAGCAACATTCCGAGGGCCTGCAGGAGGTCTTTCGTCGCTGGGGCCTAGGCAAGACCTGCGGTATCGATTTGCCGAGTGAGGGCGCGGGCCGTATTCCCGATGCCGAGTGGAAAGAGTCGTACTTTACCGACGCCTCTGCCGAGGACCGCAAGTGGAATGCCGGCGATATGACCAACATTGCCATCGGCCAGGGCGACATTTTGGTGACGCCTTTGCAGATGGCATGCGCCTACATGGGCCTTGCCAACGGCGGTAAGCAGTACGTGCCTCACGTGTTTTTGTCTGCCGTGTCGCGCGATGGCGACGGCGATGCCTATAAGTACAACGGCAAAGGCAAGAAGAAGCGCCTGGAGGCCAAGATCAACAGCGATTCGGATTTGGCTCTTGTTCGCAACGGCATGCACGACGTGATTTACACGGCATCGACGTCCCTGGCGGCTCACTTTGGCACCCTGACGCCGCAGGTATACGGCAAGTCGGGCACGGGCGAGAAAAGCGGCGAGGACGAATACGCGTGGTTCTGCGCCTATGCGCCGGCCGATGATCCCAAGTATGTCATCGCTACTGTCCTGGAGCAGGGCGGCGGTGGCTCAGATACCGCGATGCATGTCGTGCGCGACGTGCTCGGCGCGATTTATGACGAGCCCGATACCTCTTCGGCCTCGGGCGATTCTTCGGTTCGATAGGAGGTTGCGATGGATTTTTCTCCGGCGGATCTGTTCCGTTCAACCAAGACCGGCTCTCGCAGCAGCCTGGACCGCGTCAACAAGCAACTTTCGGCCTCGCGCGGTACGTTTCGCCAAAAGGTGCATATCGGTGTGCTGCTGGCTACCGTCGCGCTCGTTGCCTATGGCGCCATCATTATTTGGTCGGCGTCACAGTTTAAGGCCGACGCCTCATTCTCGCGCCACCTGCTGGGCATTGGCATTGGCGCGGTGCTTGCGGTGCTCGTCTGGCGTACCGATCTGCGCGGCATCTCTAACTTCTCGACGGCGCTGCTCGTCATTGACCTTATTGTGATCTTCTCGCCCAAGATTCCGGGCCTGTCCTATACGGGCGGTCTGGGCATGACGGGCTGGATCAAGATTCCCGGTATCGGCTTGACATTCCAGCCGGTTGAGCTTGCCAAGCTCATCACCATCTTCTTTATCGCCACGCTTGGCTCGCAGTATAACGGCCGCATCGATACCGTTCGCGACTACGTCAAGCTCTGCGGCATGCTGTCCATTCCGTTTTTGGCCGTCGTCGCCATGGGCGACCTGGGCTCGGGCCTGGTCGTGCTGGTCTCGGGCGCCATCGTCATCTGCATGAGCGGTGCACGCCGCGAATGGGTGCTGTCGACCCTGGCCCTGCTCGTGGGCCTGGTGGCCCTCGTCCTGGCGCTCGATTCGGTCTTTGATTCGTTGCTCGGCCACGATGTGCTCATCAAGCAGTATCAGATGAACCGTCTGACGGTCTTTATCGACCCCGATAATGCCGATTCGGACGATGCCTACAACCTGCAGCAGTCGCTTATCGCCGTTGGCTCGGGCGGCTTCTTTGGTAAGGGTTTGGGCCATGCGACGCAGTCGGCCGGCGGCTTTCTGCCCGAGTTCCACACCGACTTCGTCTTCGCCTTCCTGTCCGAGACCTTTGGCTTTTGCGGTTCCTTTTTGCTCCTGTGCCTCTACGTGCTGCTGATCTTTTCGACGATTCGCGTCGCCTTTAAGTGTGAGTCGCTGTTCTTGCGCCTATCGTGTGTGGGCATCGTTGGCATGTGGGCGTTCCAGACCTTCGAAAACATCGGCATGTGCATCGGCATGATGCCGATTACCGGTATTCCGCTACCGTTTATTAGCTTCGGTTCGTCTTCGATGATGATTCAGCTGCTGACGGTGGGTATCGTACAATCCATATGGCGGCATCGTTCGGGCGCCGCGTAACCGCTGGAGGGGTTTGCTATGAAAATTCCCGTAGATAAGCTGACCCGCGCTTTTAAGATGGGCGCGTCCGTTAAGAAGGATTCCGATACGCCGGTGCGCGTCTCGGTCTATTTGGATTCGTCCGCCTCGCGCTTTCTGGCCGAGACGGTGCGTGACGCCTTTGTACCGCAGACGACCTCGGGCATTGTGCGCGTCGAGCGTCTGGGGGAGGAGCGAATTGCTCCAAAGACCGATACCGATGTGGTGCTGGTGCTCTCGTGCGGCTCCGACCGCTTGGAGAGTGCCGTGCAGGAGCTCGTGATCGCCGGCGCCCCCGTGTGCGTGCTTGCCGAGTCTGCTGTGGAGGTGCCGTTTATCGAGGAGTCCACGCCTGTGCTCGGCGTGGTAGCGGCAACCGATAAGACGTATCTGCTCGAGACGCTTGCCCGCTGGATTCTCGATCGCACCGAAAAGGAAACGGCTTTTGCGGCGAACTTTGCCTTCATGCGCATCGCGGCGGCCAATCGTATCATCACCTCGTGCGCGCTCACCAATATGGCGACCGGTGCGCTGGTGTTTTTGCCGGGTGCCGATTATCCCGTTATGGCGCTGGCGCAGGTGGGCATGCTCTTTGAGCTCGCTGCCGTCTTTGGACGCGGCATTAAGCCTGAGCGCGGCTACGAGGTCGCGGGCGTGCTTGTCGGCGGTCTTGTGATCCGCGCGGTCACCCGCGCGCTCGTCAAGCAGACGCCGCATATTGGGTTTGCCGTCAAGGCGCTCACTGCTGCCGCGGGCACCTATGGCATGGGCCGTGCGCTCGTTTCGCTCTACGAGCGCGATGTCGACTACAGCCGTGCCAACGAGGTGGTCACTGCCACGTTCTCCCGCGTTCGCGATCTGGTGACCACGGTCGCGGGCGCTACCCGTCCTATGGCGTCCTACCAAGACGCGTCCGATCTCGCTGCTTAGGGGTTTTCCGTTGCGCGTTCCGTATCAAGACTGTTTTCATTTAATTGAGCCGCTGCTCGCCAAGGTCGAAAAGCCGAGTCGCTATATCGATCACGAGTGGGGCACGCTTTCCAAGGCCGATGCCGACTACCGTTGCTGCCTGATCTACCCGGATGTGTACGAGGTTGGTCTGCCCAACCAGGGTATCGCCATCCTCTACAACATCCTTAACCAGGCCGAGGGCATCTCCTGCGAGCGTGGCTATGTGCCGTGGCCCGATATGGGTGACGCTATGCGCGAGGCAGGCATTCCGCTGCTCTCGCTCGAGGGTGCAGCGCCGGTCGCTTCGTTTGATATCGTCGGCCTGCATGTGCCGCACGAGATGGCGGTGACGAACTTCCTTGAGGCACTCGATCTCGCTGGCATTCCGCTGTTAGCGGCCGACCGAGGTGAAGACGACCCCATCATCATCGCCGGCGGCCCCTCGGTGTACAACCCCGAGCCGTACGCGGCCTTCTTCGATGCCATCCTCATCGGCGAGGGCGAGGAATCGCTGCTCGAGACCTGCCAGCTGCATCGCCGCCTGCGCGACGAAGGAGTCCCGCGCGCGCAGATTGTTGAGCAGCTTGCATCCATTGCCGGCAACTACGTGCCGTCGCTCTATGAGGTTCGTCACGACGAGCCCTGCTCGCCGCACGGCTACACCGTGCCGCGCGAGGGCAAGGATGCGCCGACCGTGGTCTACAAACGCGTCGTCGAGGATTTCGGCGCCACGAATCCGCTGTCGCAGTCGTGCGTGCCCTATGCGCAGCTGGTTCACGACCGCCTGTCTATCGAGATTCTGCGCGGCTGCGCTCGCGGCTGTCGTTTTTGCCAGGCCGGCATGACGTATCGCCCGGTGCGTGAGCGTTCGGCCGACCAGATCGTCTCGTCGGTGATTCAGGGTCTGGAAAAGACCGGCTATGACGAGGTGTCGCTGACCTCGCTCTCCACGACCGACCACTCCTGCATTCGTGACGTGCTTGACAGGCTCAACCGTCGCCTGGAAGATACGGGTATTCGCGTGTCTATTCCGTCGCAGCGCTTGGATTCGTTTGGCGTGGATATGGCCGAGTCGGTCGCCGGCGAAAAGAAGGGCGGCCTGACGTTCGCGCCCGAGGCCGGCAGCCAGCGCATGCGCGACATCATTAACAAGAACGTGACCGAGGGGGACCTGGACCGTGCGGCCAAGGCGGCCTTCGAGGCCGGCTGGAACCGCATGAAGCTCTACTTTATGATGGGCCTTCCCGGCGAGCGCGACGAGGACATCGTGGCCATCGCCAATCTGGCCGATCACGTGCTGGAGCTCGGTCGTTCCGTGGTGCCCAAGGCTCGTCGCGGCTCGATCTCGGTGTCGATCTCGGTTTCGGTCTTTATCCCCAAGGCTGCCACGCCGTTCCAGTGGTGCCCGCAGCTCGACTACGACGACGTCAAGCGTCGCCAGAAGCTGCTCATCACGAGCGTTCGCAACCGTGCCGTCCGCGTTCATTACCACGATGCCGAGACCTCGCTCATCGAGGCCGCGCTGTCCCGCGCCGGTCGTGACATGACGCCCGTCATCATCGACGCTTGGCGCTCGGGCTCTCGCTTTGACGCCTGGGTAGAGCATTTCTCGCTCGATAACTGGAAGGAGGCTGCTGCCAAAAACGGCATCGACCTCAATGAGCTCGTGCACCTGCCCTACGAGTTGGACTGGCGCCTGCCGTGGGAGCATGTGAGCCCCGGCTGCACGCGTGGCTTCCTCGAGCGCGAGTACCGTCGCTCGCTCGAGGGTGTCACGACTCCCGACTGCACCCGCACGTCGTGCACCGGCTGCGGAATCTGCCCCACGCTCCACGTCAAGAATGTATTGATGGGTGATCGCGCATGAGTGAGCGCCTGACCGACAACCCCACGCTCTTTAGGCTTCGTGTTCGCTATGGCAAGCGCGATCGCCTTAAGTACCTGGGCCATCTCGAAGTAATCCATACCATTGAGCGCATCGTGCGCCGTGCGGGACTTCCCTATGCCGTCACGCAGGGCTTCTCTCCGCACATGCGCGTGGGCTTCTCTTCGGCGCTACCGGTGGGTACGTCGTCGACCTGCGAGTGGTATGACCTGTTTATGACCGAGTTCGTGGCGCTCGACGAGGCGTTTGGGCGCCTGGCTGCGGCGTCACCGGCCGATCTGGCGCCCATCGAGGCGGCGTATATCGACGTGCGCACGCCGGCGTTGACGGCGCAGCTCACGCGTCTGTCGTATCGCATCGACCTGCACTTGGATCCCGAGGCGCCCGTAAGCGCCGACGAGGTGCGTCGTGCGATCGACACGCTGCGCGCCGACCATGGCATCGACTACGCGCGCGGCAAAAAGAGCAAGCGCTTGGATTTGGATCACACGCTCGTGGGCTATGAGCTCACGGCTGGGGAGCGTCCGGACCATCTGGTGCTCATGCTCGACACCCATGCCGACAACGAGGGCTCCATGCGTCCGGAAATTTTGCTTTCCGCTGCTGATGTTTTGTTGCAGGGCTTGACCCCGGGCGTGGATGCACCTATTGTTTCCACCGGTATGCAAGACCTCGTGACCATCTGCTCCTACGATGTCGAGCGTCAGAATCAAGCATGCGAGGACGACGAGGGCCGACTCGTCAGCCCCATACCTGTGCGAACTTGTGGATTTGCTCCACATACTCGTTGACGGGGGTATTTTCGCCTGCTACTATATTCGGCTGTTGCACTAACTGATGCATGAAGGGCAAGTAAACATGTACGCAATCGTTAACACGGGCGGCAAGCAGTACAAGGTCGCCACCGACGATGTCATCACCGTCGAGAAGATCGAGGGCAATGAGGGCGACAAGGTCACCCTGCCGGTCATCTTCCTCAACGATGGTAAGAAGATCGTCACCGATCCCGACAAGCTGGCCAAGGCCAAGGTTACCGCTCAGATCGTTGAGCAGTTCAAGGGCGAGAAGCAGCTGGTCTTCAAGTTCCACAAGCGTAAGCGCTATCGTCGTCTGAAGGGTCACCGTCAGCAGCTCACCAAGCTGAAGATCGTGAAGGTCCAGGCTACGTCCCGCGCCAAGAAGGCTGTCAAGGCAGAGGCCGAGGCTGTTGCCGAGGCTCCCGTCGCCGAGTAGATTACACTCGTAACGAAAGAGTAGGTATACACAATGGCACACAAAAAAGGACTCGGTTCCTCCCGTAATGGCCGTGACTCCCGCGGTCAGCGCCTTGGCACGAAGCGCTATGCCGGCCAGACGGTAACCACGGGCACGATTCTCGTCCGTCAGCACGGCACTCACATCCACCCGGGTGAGAACGTTGGCCGTGGCAAGGACGATACGCTGTTCGCGCTGGTCGACGGTACCGTTGAGTTCCACAAGGGTATCAAGCACAGGGTCAGCGTACGCCCGCTCGCGAACGCGTAATTCACCCTTCATAGAGCACATATGTGGGAGGCACTTGAGTTTTAGGATTCAAGGGTCTCCCTCTTTTTGTAGGAGGCGATTCTGTTGTCACAGTTCACCGATATCAGCCGCATTAACGTGTGCGGCGGCGACGGCGGAGCCGGATGCATGTCGTTTAGGCGCGAGGCATTTGTCCCCAAGGGCGGCCCCGATGGCGGCGACGGCGGTCGTGGCGGCAATGTCGTCATCCAGGCTGATGCTCAGCTGTCTTCGCTGATCGATTACCGCTTTAAGCATCACTTCCGCGCCGAACGCGGCACGCACGGGCAGGGTGCCCGTCGTAACGGCAAGAGCGGCGAGGACCTGATCCTGAAGGTTCCCATGGGCACCGTGGTGCGCGAGCTCGACCCCGAGACGCAGACCCCGATGTTCGAGATTGCTGACCTGGTGCACGATGGCGAGCGCGTTGTCGTGGCGCCCGGCGGTGCCGGTGGCCTGGGCAACACGCACTTTGTGACGTCGGTGCGCCGCGCGCCCGCGTTCGCTCAGCTGGGCGAACCGGCCGAGGAGCACTGGATTGAGCTTGAGATGAAGCTTATGGCCGATGCCGCACTCGTGGGCTTCCCCTCGGTGGGCAAGTCCTCGCTTATCGCGCGCATGAGTGCCGCCCGTCCCAAGATCGCCGACTATCCGTTTACAACGCTCGTGCCGAACCTCGGCATGGTGCGTGCCGGTGAGTATTCTTACGTCGTTGCCGACGTTCCTGGTTTGATCGAGGGCGCGAGCGAGGGCAAGGGCCTAGGCCACCAGTTCCTGCGCCACATTGAGCGTACGGCCCTGATCATGCATGTCGTCGACATGACGGGCGGTTTTGAGGATCGCGACCCGGTTGAGGATTACCGCATCATCAACCGTGAGCTCGAGCAGTATGGCGCAGAGCTCTCGGAGCGCCCGCAAATCGTTGTCGCCAACAAGTGCGATGCGCCGGGCACGGCCGACAAGATTGCCGACCTCAAGCGCGCCGCGCTCGACGATGGACATATGTTCTTTGCCGTGTCCGCCGTGACGGGCGCCGGGCTCAATACGCTGATGCTTGCCGTGGGCGAGCAGGTGGCTAAGCTTCGCGCCGAGCTGGCGGTTTCCGATGAGCCGGTCGATCTTCGCGACGAGGAGTGGGAGCGCCGCCGTCTGCAGCGCGAGAAGCGGTTCCGCATTGTCCAGGAGGAGCCCGGTGCCTTCCGTGTGGTTGGTCGTGCCATCGAGCGCATGGTCATACAGACCGACTGGGAAAACGAGGAAGCCGTCATTTACCTGCAGCATAAGTTTGCACGTATGGGTGTTGACGACGCGCTCGAGAAGGCCGGTTGCCGTGCGGGCGACGAGGTCCGCATTTGCCAGCGTGCCTTTGACTTTGAGGGCGCTGAGGACTTCTCGGAGTACGAGGAGCTCGAGGACGCTGGCGAGGACGTTGCCGTTGAGGCCATTGACGTGGCCGATGCTGCGGATGAGGGCGTCGAGGTTGTCGATGCGGCGGATGCCGCGGACGATGCCGAGACCTCGGAGGGCGAGTAAGCCATGTCGCTGCGCGGTGGAATCGGTTTGCCCGAGCTGCCCATAAAAGAGGGCAAGGAGTTTCGGCTTGGCATTATGGGCGGCACATTCGACCCGATTCATTACGGGCACCTGGTGACTGCCGAGCAGGCGCGCGAGTCGCTCGACTTGGACGCTGTGCTCTTTATGCCGGCGGGCTCTCCCGCCTTTAAGCTTGACAAGCCGGTTACGCCTGCCGAGGACCGTTATGCCATGACGGTCCTCGCCACCGCCGCGAACCCGGCCTTTTTGGCGAGCCGGTTCGAGATTGACCGTCCGGGTGTAACCTATACGGCCGATACGCTTCATGCCCTTCGCGATTTTTACCCGCCGCAGGTAAAGCTCTACTTTATTACGGGCGCCGATGCGATTATCGATATTGTGACCTGGCATGATGCCGAACGAATCGCTGAGCTTGCTACCTTTATTGCGGCGACGCGACCGGGCTTTGATATCGATACGGCGCGTGCCCGAATCAAAGAGTCGGGGCTGCCGTTCGACGTGCGCTATATTCAGATTCCGGCGCTGGCGATCAGCTCGACGAACATTCGTAAGCGAGTTGCCCGCGGCATGAGCGTGCGCTATCTTACGAGCGAGTCCGTGCTCGGCTACATTCGCAAGCGCAGGCTATATGCCGATTTGGGCCAAGAAGATTTTGAGTGATGGGGGCTACGTTGTCGGTAGAGGATCAGTTTGAGGGCGATGAGCGCGCGCTGCTCAAGCGCATTCAAGAGCTGCTCGATGTTCGCATGAAAGATAAGCGCAAGCGCTATGTGCATTCGCTGGGTGTTGCCGAGACCGCACTTCATCTGGCCGAGGTCTACGGCGTTGACCGCTTTGATGCGGCTGCCGCCGGCTTAATTCACGACTGGGACAAGGTTCTTTCCGATGACGAGCTCGTGGCCCGCGCGCTTCACTATGGCATCAAGGTTGCCGGCTCTCCTTCCGCCGCGACGCCGCTTTTGCATGGCCCTGTTGCCGCCTATGAGCTTCCGCAGCTTTTTCCCGAGCTGTCACCGGCCGTTTTCCAGGCTGTCGACCGTCACACCGTGGGTGCCTGCGACATGACGCCGCTCGATATGGTGGTCTTTGTGGCAGATGCCATCGAGCCCAACCGTCACGGCGACTATGCCCATGCGCTGCGCAAGATGGTGGGGAAGTCCTCGCTCGATGAGTTGTTCTTCTCCTGTTTTGCGCAGGGTCTGGTCTTTGTGATCCAGTCCGGGCGCTATCTTTATCCCACGGCTATTACGATTTACAACCATTACGCCCAGCTGCGCTAGCTCGGGTGTGTCTAGAAAGAGGTATTCCATGGCCGACGAGACCATGACTGACGAGCAGATTCTTGAAGGTGTGGAGCACAAGAGTTTCGCTGCCACGTCCGACCGCACCGCCGCCTCGCTGTCCGCGAGCGGTGTCGCCGCCGAGGATGTCGCCCGCGCCGCCGCGCAGGCCGCCTACGACAAGAAGGGCGAGGACGTGCAGGTGCTCGACCTGACCGAGCTTTCCGACGTGTGCGACTACTTTGTGCTTGCCACCGGTACCAACAACCGCCAGGTCGATTCGATTGTCGACGAGATCGAGGAGAAGGTTGCCGAGGCTTGCGGCGAGCATCCGTTCTCCATCGAGGGCCGCGAGCAGAAGACCTGGATGCTCATGGACTACGGCTCGGTTGTCGTCCATGTCTTCACTCCCGAAGCCCGCGACTTTTACCGCCTAGAAAAGCTCTGGGGTGACGCCCCCCAGCTCCCCCTCGACCTCCTCTAGTGGCTCATTTGATATGGGGCTTTTAGCTAGCCTCGCGCATTTCGCCGGGCAGTTGCGGTTTTCCGCACCTGCCCGGCTTTCTATTTTTACAAAGGCGGTTAATCATTGAAGCGGGATTGGCGGCCGAAAGATAGGGCGGTGTCGCCGAACTTGTCTCGGACGGCATCGATCGCGACTGAGAGGTCGCGACGGTCGCTTGATTGGGCTCCGCGGTCGTCGACTTCGCAGAACAGGTCGGTCTGGATGCCGCCCTGATGGTCAAAGTCGCTCATCCCGATACCCGCCAGACGCACATGCATGCCTTCCTGCCAGATGTTGTCGAGCAGTTCGAGCGCAACCGCCACAAAGATGTTCTCATCGTCGGTGGGGTGGGGAAGCCGCCGCTGCGCCGTGCGTCCGCTGCCATACGAATACTTAAGCTTGAGCGTTACCGTGCCGCCCGTCAGTCCCTGACGGCGCAGGCGGCGTCCAACCGACTCTCCCAACAGCGCAATCGCCGCTTCGATGTCCCCACGCTCAGTCAAATCTTTCGCAAAGGTGCGCTCATTGCTCACGGATTTAACCTCGCGTTCCTCATCGAGGCTTGTTACTTCGGATATTTCGAGTCCCAGCGCACGCTGGCGCATGCGTTCGCCGTTGACGCCAAAAATAGAGGCCAAGGTTGATTCCGGTGAACGTGACAGCTCGCCGAGCGTGTAGATGCGCATGCGGCGCAGTCGCTCCTCGGCCGAGCGCCCGATGCCGCTCATGGCAGATACCGGCAGCGCGGCCAAAAAGCGCTGCTCGGTTCCGGGGCGCACGATGGTCAGCCCAAACGGCTTATCCCGCTCGCTTGCGATCTTTGCGACCGTCTTGTTGCAGCCCACGCCAATGGAGCAGGTCACTCCCAGCGCTGCCACGCGGTCGCTTATACGCCGCGCAACCAGTAGCGGGTCTTCGGGCGCAAAGCGACCCGGTGTGATATCGATAAAGGCTTCGTCGATGGATACGCGCTCAACGCGCGGCGTCTCCTCGGCAAGAATCGCCATGACCTGCGCGCTCACCTCGCGGTAGCGATCAAAGTGCCCGTGCGTCCAAATGGCTTGCGGGCACAAGCGCCGCGCCTCGGCCGAGGCCATGGCAGAGTGCACGCCAAAGCGACGTGCCTCATACGAACACGTGGACACGACGCCACGCGAATCGGCGTCTCCGCCCACGATGAGCGGCTTTCCGCGCCATTCGGGATGATCGAGCATCTCCACGCTCGCAAAAAACGCATCGAGGTCCATGAGGCCCACCGCCGGACCCGTCCAGGGCGGCGGCGTGACGCCCATGGCATCCTCATAACCGTATGTATGTTCGCGTCTTTCCATGTCATGAGTATACCGCGCAGCTCATGTGGGGTGCGTGTATGTGCTTGCAAATCCCGAATTCTTGTCTAAGATATGGATTTGCCCTCGACTACACCGAAGAAGTTGGTCTCACGGACTTCACCTGCCCGCGTCGATGGCGTATTATGTTCAACTGTTTGTTTGTAGTTGCAGCCTAAAGCTGCTTGGTTGGAGGAGTTTCCTTTGGCAGTCAAGATTCGCCTTGCTCGTCACGGCGCTAAGAAGCGTCCGTACTACCGTGTCGTCGTCGCCGATTCCCGCGCCCCGCGTGACGGTCGTATCATCGAGGAGGTTGGCCGCTACAACCCGATGACCGCCCCCAAGACCATCAATCTCGACCTCGAGAAGATCGCCGACTGGCAGGCCAAGGGCGCTCAGCTCACCGACGCCGTCGCCGCTCTGGTCAAGGCCGCCAACGAGGGCGAGAAGACCGAGACCGTCGTCAAGAAGTCCAAGAAGCAGCTCGCCAAAGAGGCCGAGGCCGCTAAGGCTGCCGCTGAGGCCGCTGAGGGCGCCGAGGAGTAAATCGTGCCTGAGGTTGACGCTGCACAGCTCGAGGGTGAGGCAATGCTCTCAGATCGCATCGCCGATCTCGTCGAATATCTCGTTGTTCAGATCGTCGACGACCCGGATTCCGTGAGCCTTGAGGTCATCGATGGTGACGACGCCTCCACGATTGAGGTTTCGGTCGCCGAGGATGACGTCGCTAAGGTCATCGGCCGTCGTGGCCGTACCATCAAGGCCATTCGCACGCTCGCCCGTGCACTGGCCGCTCGCCTCGACACTGCTGTCGAGGTAGAGGTTCTGGGCTAGGACCTTGAGGTCCCAGTACAAAAACATCGCCCGTGTGGTCAAGCCGCACGGAAGGAAGGGGGAGGTCCTCGCGCAGCCGCTGCGGGGGCTTCCTTCTGTATTAGAGCCGGGTATGCGCGTCGCCCTGACGCCGCCGGCGCTCAAGCGCGACCGCTTTTGCACGGTCGTGTCCGTCACCGATACGGGCGATGGCGATCTGGTCTCGTTTGAGGGCATTGACGACTTGACGGCCGCCGAGGGCATCACGGGATGCTATGTGTTGGCAAATCGTGACGATTTTGAGCTCGATTCACTCGACGCCGCCTATTCCGACCTGATGGGTCGCGAGGTGGTCGACGAGCGCTTCGGTTCACTCGGTACGATCGTCGAGATCATGTCGACGCCCGCTAACGATGTTTGGGTCGTCGAGGGCGATCGGTACGGCGAGGTACTGATTCCCGTGATCGAGCAGGTTGTGCTCGATCTTCCCGACACAGGAACAATTTCCGTCCACGTTATGGACGGCCTGATCGATATGGACAAGTAGGGAGGACAACATGCTGATTGAGACCCTTTCGGTCTTTCCCGAGATGTTTGAGCCCGTCATGTCCACATCGATTTTGGGCCGCGCCCGCAAGGCCGGCCTTTTTGATTTTAAGGCGTATAACCTGCGCGACTGGACGCACGACCGCCATCGTACCGTCGATGACGAGCCGTACGGCGGCGGGCAGGGCATGCTGATGAAGGTCGAGCCTATCGCCGAGGCTATCGAGGCCATTAGCGCGGAGGGCCCCAAGCCGACGGTGGTGTTCTTCACCCCGTGCGGCGAGCCTTTTACGCAGCATGTGGCCGAGCGCCTGCTCAAAAGCGAGCGCCTGCTGTTTGTGTGCAGCCGTTACGAAGGTGTTGACGAGCGTGCCTATGCGTATGCCGACGAGCGCCTGTCGATCGGCGATTACGTGCTCACGGGCGGCGAGCTTCCCGCTATGGTCGTTGCCGATGCCGTCGTACGCCTGATCCCCGGCGCCCTTGGTGACGAGATGAGCAACGTGGACGAGTCGTTCTCGACCGCCGAGGACGGAGGCCTGCTCGAGTATGCGCAGTACACCCGCCCTGCCGAGTTCAACGGCGAGGGCGTGCCGCCGGTGCTCGTGAGCGGCGACCATGCCAAGGTTGACGCCTGGCGCCGTAAGAATGCCATCGAGCGCACCTGCCGCTGGCGTCCGGACTTGATCGAGACGGCGCGGCTCACGCTCGAGGAGCGCGCTTACGCGCAGGATTTGCTTTCTGGAAGAGGTGAATAACATGGAGGACAATAAGGGTCGCCAACGAGTTCATCTTGAACATGATTTTGGCGAGAGGTCCGTTTTTACTTTGCGGGGCGCCTTGGAATGGGTTTTGGTCATTCTAATCGCGCTCGCCGCCACCTTTTTGATTCGCTCGTTTGTGGTTGAACCCTTTGTGGTGCCCACCGGCTCCATGGAGCATACGATTGAAGAACACGATCAGATCTTGGCGCAGAAGGTGACACTTGAGCTCGGTATGCCCGTTAGGCAGGGCGATATTGTGGTGTTCCACAACCCCGATAAGACTACTGGGCATGACTTGCTTGTGAAGCGCGTGATAGCAACTGCGGGTCAGACCGTTGACTTGCAAGATGGCAAGGTGGTTGTCGACGGACAAGTGCTCGACGAGGGCTATACAGCTGGTATGAGCTGGCCCTTGTCCGAGAACATTACCTTTCCTTATACCGTTCCAGATGATTGCGTGTGGATGATGGGTGACAATCGTGAGAACTCCGCTGATTCCCGTATATTTGGTCCGGTCAAAAGCTCGGATCTGGTTGCCGTGGCACTCGTGCGTTACTGGCCGCTCAACCGCATCGGCGCTATCGATTAAAAACCGCTATAGTACAGTACCTAACCGTGTATTCGTTTCGACGAGGGGATATTAGAGGCATGAACGCTTCATCGCTTTCCTTCCAAGACATCATCCTGCGCCTCCAGCAGTACTGGGGCGAGCAGGGCTGCGTCATTATGCAGCCCTATGACTCCGAGGTCGGTGCCGGTACCTTCCATACCGCGACCACGCTGCGCTCGCTCGGTCCCGCCGAGTGGCGCACCTGCTATGCTCAACCTTGCCGCCGTCCCGCCGACGGCCGCTACGGCGAGAACCCTAACCGCATGCAGCACTACTATCAGTTCCAGGTGCTCATCAAGCCGTCGCCGGTCAACGCCCAGGAGCTCTACCTGGGTTCGCTGGCCGCCATTGGCCTGGACCCCAACGACCATGACGTCCGCTTTGTCGAGGACGACTGGGAGAGCCCGACCCTGGGCGCCTGGGGCCTTGGCTGGGAGGTCTGGCTCAACGGCATGGAGGTCACGCAGTTTACGTACTTCCAGCAGGTGGGCGGTATCGAGGTCGACCCCGTGCCCGTCGAGATTACCTATGGCCTGGAGCGTATCGCCATGTACGCCCAGGGCGTCAACTCGGTCTACGATCTGGTGTGGAGCTATCTGCCCGACGGCACGCCCATGACCTACGGCGACGTGTTCCTCGAGAACGAGCGCGAGTTCAGTGCCTATAACTTTGAGGTCGCCAACGTCGAGATGATGCGTCAGAAGTTTGACGACTACGAGGCCGAGTGCCATTCCTGCCTGGAACGCAAGCTGCCGTTGCCGGCGTACGACTGTGTCATGAAGTGCAGCCACGCCTTCAACCTGCTCGATGCCCGCGGCGCCCTGTCCGCGGTCGAGCGTGCCAACTACATCCTGCGCGTCCGCGCCGTCGCCAAGGCGTGCTGCGAGGCCTACATGGCCGAGGTCGCCGGAGTCAACGAGAATGCCGACCAGGAAGGCGAGGTGGCGTAAGCCATGGCAGACGCTAAGGATTTCCTGTTTGAGATCGGTACGGAGGAAATGCCCTCTGCACCGCTGAACAATGCCGTCAAGCAGCTTGGTACCATGATCGCCAAGGGTCTCGACGAGGCCGGTCTGGCCCACGGCGAGGTCCGCGTGATCTCGAGCCCGCGTCGCCTGGCTGCGCTCGTTGCCGACGTTGCCACCGCGACCGATGAGGTTCACGAGGTCAAGCGTGGCCCCGCGGCAAACATCGCCTTCGACGCTGACGGTAACGCCACCAAGGCCGCCCAGGGCTTCGCCCGCAAGTGCGGTGTGGCTGCCGAGGATCTGGTCCGTCGCGAGGACACCGACGGCCGTGAGTACGTGTTCGCCGAGAAGAACATTCCTTCCGCACCGGCTACCCCGATCCTGACGGCCCTGTGCGAGAAGACCATCGCCGGCCTGCAGTGGCCCAACTACCGCAGCCAGCGCTGGGGTCACGAGCACGCTACGTTTGTACGTCCGGTCCGTTGGATCTGCTGTCTTCTGGGCGAGGACGTTGTGCCCGTGTCGTTTGCCGACGTGACGAGCGGCAACACCACGCGCGGCCATCGCGTGCTTGGCCCCGGCGACCATGTTGTCGCCAGCCCCGCCGTCTACGAGCAGGTGCTCGAGGACGCCGGCGTGCTTTCTGCCGAGCGTCGTCGTGAGGCCATCCTTGCCGGCATCGCCGAGGTCGAGGCTGCTCGCCCCGGCTGCCATGTCGATACGCCCAAGAAGGTCTTTGAGGAGGTCATCAACCTCTGCGAGTGGCCGACGGTGCTCGTCGGTACCTTCGACGAGGAGTTCCTCAAGGTCCCGCACGAGATTATCTGCGAGTCCATGCTCACCAACCAGCGCTACTTCCCGATCTATGACGGCGAGGGCAAGCTCACGCGTGAGTTCGTGGTCGTTTCCAACAGCAAGCCCGAGAACGCCGAGCGTGTGATCGACGGCAACGAGCGCGTCGTGCGCGCCCGCCTGGACGACGCCAAGTTCTTCTACGAGGAGGACCTGAAGATCTCCCTCGACGAGTTCCGCGAGCGTCTGGCCAAGGTCGCCTTCCAGGAGAAGCTCGGCAGCGTGCTCGCCAAGTCCGAGCGTGTTGAGCAGCTCGCGCTCGCCATTGCCCGTGAGGCCCATCTGGGCGCCCACCTGGCCGCCGACGCCGCTCGCGCCGCTCACCTGTGCAAGGCCGACCTGGTGTCCAACGCCGTCGTCGAGTTCACGAGCCAACAGGGCGTGATGGGCGGTTATTACGCGACCGCGATGGGGGAGAACGACGAGGTTGCCCACGCCATTCGCGATCATTATCGTCCCCGCTTTGCCGGCGACGAGCTGCCCGAGGGCACCGCTGGCTGCATCGTGGCCTGCGCCGACAAGCTCGATACCATCGCCGGTATCTTTGCCATCGGCGAGCCCCCGACTGGCTCCTCCGATCCCTACGCGCTGCGTCGTGCCGCTATCGGTATCATCAACATCCTGCGCGACCGTCTGCCGATCGATCCCACGTCGCTCATCGACTTTGCGCTCGAGCTCTATAGCGAGCAGGGCATTGAGTTCGACGCCGCCGAGGTCGCGCAGCAGGTTCGTGACTTCTTCCATGGCCGCCTGGTGAGCATGGCCCGCGACGAAAAGATCCCGGCCGATACCGTTGCCGCTGTCTCCGCGGTGCACATTATCGCCCCGTCCGTCTTCTTCGCCCGCTGCGCCGCCCTCGACGAGGCCCGCAAAAACGACGCTGAGACGTTCGACAACCTGGCTACCGCCTATGCCCGTGCCGCGCATATCTCGAAGCCCGAGCTGGGTGCGGAGTACGACCGCGCCCTGATGGGCGAGGCCGAACTCGCGCTCGCCGACGCCTCCGAGGCTGCTCAGACCGCTGTCGATGCCGCCCTTGCTGCCGAGGACTACCCGGCCGCATTTGCTGCCCTCGCCGCCCTGCGTGCCCCCATCGACCGCTTCTTCGACGAGGTCATGGTCATGGACAAGGACGAGCAGCTTCGCGATAATCGCCTTAAGCTGCTCAACCGCTTCGAGGCCGTTTTCTCCGGCATCGCCAACATCGGTGAGCTTGCCCGCAAAAAGTAAGCCAGCCTGCGCATAAGCGCAAAAGGAGCCCCGCATGGATTGCCCGGTCACCGCTCGTCCCACCGTTATCGTTATCTCCGATTCGCTCGGCGATACCGCTTGTGAGGTGGTGCTTGCGGCGTCCGGGCAATTTGATGAAGGGGCTTTTCGTCTCTTGCGCCTGCCCAAGGTGACCTCGGTGGAGCAGGTCAAGTCATTTGTGGGGCCGCGCGTCGATGCCGACCATCGCGATGTCGCCGTGTTCCATACCATTGTCGATCCGGCGCTTCGCGCCCGCGTGCTCGATTACCTGGGTATGCTGCATATCCGTTCGGTCGACCTGATCGGCCCGACGCTTGCCGTGCTGTCGTCGCTCATCGGTGTGCCGCCCAAGTGCGTTGCGGGCGTGATTCACAAGACCGATGACCGCTATTTCCATCGTATCGAGGCCATGGAGTATTTCGTTGAGCACGATGACGGTCGTGGTTGCGACGATCTGTCGGGTGCCGATATCGTGCTGCTGGGTGTGTCGCGTACATCCAAGACGCCGCTGTCGATGTATTTAGCCTATCAGGGCTACAAGGTCGCCAATGTCCCACTGGCGCATGGCATGGAGCCGCCCAAGTCGATTTACGAGGTTGACCCGATGCGCCTGTTCGGCTTGATTTCGACCGTCGATGTGATTTCCGAGATTCGCGATAGCCGCTTGGGCGACGACTACGCCCGCGCCGTCGCAGGCTCCTATGCCGAGCCCGAGAGCGTGCGTAGTGAGCTTGCGGAAGCCCGCGCGCTCATGAAACGCCTGGGCTGCTTTGTAGTGCGTACCGACGGCAAAGCCATCGAGGAAAGCGCTGCCGAGATCATTGCTCATCTCGAAGAGATTCAAGAGGCAAGAGCCCGCCGTGCCGCCCGCCGCGCTCAACAGCAGTAGTCCTTTCTGTGACGATTTTTCTGGGACGGGGATTAAAAAATCATTAGGTACTCAATGATTTTTTAATCCCCGTCCCAGAAAAATCATCGGAGTGGCTAAATAGCCTGAATTGATAAAGCGATTTAGCAAAAACATCGCATCTGACCTGCATTCTTCTTGTAGTGGTATCTTCATAAGGTAACCAACTTTACCTACCGTTTACCGCTAGTTTTAGCACGTTTACCAAACCGCGCACCCTCTGCTCAAGCCTGCCCAAAACCCGCCGTATAGTTCCCTCACGGCCCGCATCCGGCGGGTCGATTCGTTACCACGGTCGTGCGCGTAAGCGCATGGAAGGGGAAGTATCGTGAGCGATTGCAAGAGGGTTTGCCGTTTTGGAACCGACGCCCAGGGCACCTGTGTCACCGAGGGCGACAAGTCCATGAACTTCGTGCTTGGCGGCAAAGGCGCAAACCTTGCCGAGATGAGCCGCATCGGCCTGCCGGTTCCCGGTGGCTTTACCATTACCTGCCAGACTTGTGTCGAGTACTCCGGTGCCGGCAACGTGTGGCCCGAGGGCGCACTCGATGAGATCGTTGCCGCTGAGGCCGACCTCGAGGCCCGTTGTGGCAAGAAGCTCGGCGACGCCTCCGACCCGCTGCTCGTGTCGGTTCGCTCGGGCGCTCCGTTCTCCATGCCCGGTATGATGGACACAGTCCTCAACCTGGGCCTCAATGACGATTCCGTTCAGGGCCTTATCGCCCAGACGCAAAACCCGCGTTTTGCCTGGGATAGCTACCGCCGCTTTATCCAGATGTTCTCCAACGTCGTCATGGGCGTCGACGCCGACCTGTTCGAGAACGCTCTGACCCAGGCACGCTTGGTCGCCGGCGTTCGCGTCGATTCCGAGCTTTCGGCCGAGGACCTGCAGGGGCTCGTCGAGACCTTCAAGGGGATCTTCTCCGACAACGTCGAGGCCGCCCTGTACCCCGAGCTCGAGGTCGCTGACGGCAAGCCCGTCTTCCCGCACGACCCGGAGCTCCAGCTGCGTCTTGCCATCCAGGCCGTCTTTGGCAGCTGGATGAACGAGCGCGCCTGCATCTACCGCAAGCAGCATGGTATCTCCGACGAACTCGGCACCGCCGTCAACGTTCAGGCTATGGCCTTTGGCAATAAGGGCGAGACCTCCGCGACCGGCGTCGCCTTCACGCGCAACCCGGCCGACGGCACCAAGGAGTTTTACGGCGACTTTCTGGTTAACGCCCAGGGCGAGGACGTCGTCGCCGGCATCCGCAATACCGAGCCCATCGCCGACCTCAAGACCACCCCGGGCCTCGAGTCTGCAGGTGAGGAGCTCGAGCGCGTGTTCCTGACCCTCGAGGATCATTATCGCGATATGTGCGATATCGAGTTCACCATCGAACAGGGCAAGCTCTGGATGCTCCAGACCCGCGTGGGCAAGCGTACCGCCACGGCCGCCCTGCGCATCGCCATCGAGATGGTCGAGGAGGGCCTGATCACGCGCGAGGAAGCCGTGGGGCGCATCGACCCCGCACAGCTCGATCAGCTCCTGCACCCGCAGTTCGATGCCTCCAAGAAGTATGAGGCACTTGCTACCGGCCTTAACGCCAGCCCCGGTGCCGCCGTGGGCGAGGTTGTGTTCTCGAGCGATGACGCCGTTGCGCGCGCCAACGAGGGTCACAAGGTTATCCTGGTTCGCTGGGAGACCAACCCCGACGATCTGAAGGGCATGGTCGCTGCCGAGGGCATCCTCACCAGCCATGGTGGCAAGACGAGCCACGCAGCCGTTATCGCCCGCGGCATGGGTACACCCTGCGTCTGCGGTGTCGAGCGCTTCCACATCGACGCCGCCGAGAAGGTCGTGCACATCGATGGCAGCGACCGCGTACTGCACGAGGGCGATGTCATCTCCATCGACGGTACCCAGGGCATCGTCGTCGATGGCGCTGTCGATTTGGTCTCCGCTGAACTCACCGGCGATCTGGACACCATCCTGTCCTGGGCCGACGAGATTCGCCTGGACGAGACCTGTGGCCACGCCAACCATGTGCGCGTCAACGCCGACAACCCTGAGGATGCCGCACTCGCCCTCGAGTTTGGCGCCGAGGCCATCGGCCTGTGCCGCACCGAGCACATGTTCCTGGGCGATCGTAAGAACATCATCCAGAGCTTCATCCTGTCCGACGACGAGGCCGTGAAGCAGCAGGCCCTGGCCGACCTGCTCAAGGTCCAGACCGAGGACTTCCTAGCCATGTTCAAGACCATGTCCGGTCGCGATGTGGTCGTTCGCCTGCTTGATCCGCCGCTGCACGAGTTCCTGGATAATCCTCGCGAGCTCGAGGTCGCCATCACCAAGAAGGAGGCCGCCGGCGCTCCCGAGGAGGAGCTCACTGCCCTGCGCGCCCGCCTACGTCGCATTGACGGCATGGTCGAGTCCAACCCCATGCTGGGCTTGCGCGGCGTGCGCCTGTCCGTCGTCTTTGGCGATCTGCCGCTCATGCAGGTCCGCGCCGTGGCCACGGCTGCTGCCCGCCTTATCAAGGATGGTGTCGACCCACGCCCCGAGATCATGGTTCCGCTCGTTTCCATCACGGCAGAGCATGTCCAGACCCGCGAGGTCATTGAGCGTGCCATCGCCGAGGTTTCCTCCGAGGAAGGTGTCGAGCTCAACATTCCCGTGGGCACGATGCTCGAGCTGCCGCGCGCCTGCATGGTCGCCGACGAGATCGCCCATCACGCAGATTTCTTCTGCTTTGGCACCAACGACCTCACCCAGACGACCTTCGGCTTCTCCCGCGACGATGCCGAGGCCAAGTTCATTCCGCTGTACCTGCACAAGAAGATCCTGAAGGACAACCCCTTCGAGACCATCGACACGGCGGTGCTGGAGCTCGTGCGCTTGGCCGTCGAGAAGGGCCGCGCCACCAATCCCGACATGCACTTTGGCGTGTGCGGCGAACACGGCGGCGACCCCAAGTCCATCAAGGGCCTGTTTAACGTGGCCGACGTGGACTATGTGTCCTGCTCGCCCTACCGCGTGCCCCTCGCGCGCCTAGCTGCCGCCCAGGCCAAGCTCGAGGCCAAGCGTTCCGCCTAGCGTTTAGCGTTTAGACGCCTAGCGTAGCCCCCCTTCATACCGCCCGTCTCATTCGTGAAGCGGGCGGTTATCATGTGCGGGTTTTGTCTTTTTGTCTGCGCAAAAAATTGTTCTTGCAGCAGAAACCCGCGCGTGTATACTCGAATACGTTTGTTCAACTACGTGCCGGCCAAGGTGGTACGGCACCTCTAGAAGAGTAAGGAATTGCACATGGATTACATCCGCGCAATCGAGCGTCAGCAGATCCGCGAGGACATTCCTCAGGTTCGCGTCGCCGACAACGTCAAGGTTCACTACCGCATTAAGGAAGGCGACCGCGAGCGCATCCAGGTTTTCCAGGGCGACGTCATCCGCATGGCCGGCGCCGGTGCCCGCGAGACCTTCACCGTCCGCAAGATGTCCTTCGGTGTCGGTGTTGAGCGTACCTTCCCGCTTCACAGCCCCAAGATCGCCAAGCTCGAGGTCGTTCGCCATGGTCGCGTCCGTCGCGCCAAGCTGTACTACCTCCGCGACAAGGTGGGCAAGGCTGCTCGCATCCCCGAGAAGCGCTAAGAAGATCGCAGCGTCTGTCCACTCGTTTGGACACGAGGGTCACCTTCGGGTGGCCCTTCTTTTTATCTGATTTGCATGCAAGGAGGGTCTGGTATGGCCAACATGACGAGCTCGGTTTCGGCATCGCAGGTTGCCGGCGAGCTGGCGAGCGCCACGTTCGAGGAGATTCCCGCCCTCGTGGAGCATTATCGCGAGGACCCGCGCCAGCAGGTGATCAAGGCTTGCGAGCGTGCTCTTAAGCGCCATGCCAAGGAACTTGCCGAGCGCGAGCGCGTCAATGACATGTACGAGCTTATGCATGAGCTTGGCGGCGATGGGGTGGTCGTTGGTGTCGACGAGGTAGGTCGCGGATCGGTGGCCGGCCCTTTGACGGTATGCGCCGTCTGTCTTCCTATGGAGCCGCGCGTCTGGGGTATCAACGATTCCAAAAAGCTCACGCCCGCGCGCCGCGAGTTGCTCTCGGTGAAGATAGCCGAGGTGGCGACTGCCATCGGCTTTTGCCATATCGCGCCGAAGGATATCGATGAGATGGGCATGGCCCGTGCTATCCGTACTGCCGTTGCGGGCGCCGTGGCCGATACGGGACTTGAACCCGACTGCGTCCTCATGGATGGCAACCCCTTGGGCGCCGTTCCTAACGAGCGCGATGTGGTGAAGGGCGATGCCAAAATCGCCTGCATCGCCGCGGCGTCCATCATGGCCAAGGTCACGCGTGACGAGATGATGGTCGAGTACGACGCCGAGTATCCCGAGTACCATCTGGCCGAGTCGAAGGGCTATGCAAGCCCCGAGCATATCGAGGCCATTCGCAAACATGGACTTTGTCCACTGCACCGCGTGAGCTTTTGCGGAAACTTTCTGCAGACTGAGCGCCTTTTCTAGGTCAATTGTGGAGACAGGGACCTCAGGGGTTTTATAAACCTGCTGGTAGCGGGCCGTATGCAACACCATTGCTGCGTACGGCCCGTTTTTTGACGGCATTTGGTCAGCTTTTGGTTTGCTTCCGGTACTTACCCGCATGAAAGGTGCCCTCATCATCGGGGCAATGCAGTGTGCGGGAAAGGAGACCCCATGAGTGCCGCAAGCAAAAAGAGCAAGACGCAGCAACTCAAGGAGCGTTGGGAAAACGGCGAGCTCGACTGTGGGGCGATGACGCCCGACTTTATCAAGGGACTCAGTCCCCGCGAGCTGGGCATGCTGGGCGAGCTGATCACCATCGACTACTTTAACGAGCGCGGCTACACCTTGCTGGAGCAGGGTTATCGTTGCACCGAGGGCGAGGCCGATCTGGTGCTGCTCGATGAGCTCGACGATGTCGTGGTGATGGCCGAGGTCAAAACCAGACGAGTTGCACTGGATTGCAGCACGCGGGTCTTTCCCGAGGAGGCCGTGGACGCCCAAAAGCAACGCCGCTACCGCCGCATCGCAAGTTGCTACCTCATGGAGCATTATCCGCTCAAGGCGATTCGCTTCGATGCCGTGGGCGTCACCATTCGTGGCGGGCATATCGCCGAGATCGAGCATCAGTACAACGCGTTCGATTGGCAGGTGTCGTGATGGCGTTCGAGACGTTTGCCGTTCACGCGGCCTGCATCCGCGGCGTCGAGGCGATTCACGTCACGGTCGAGGTCTCGCTTGCCGGTGGCGTTCCGGGCATCCAGATGCTCGGCATTCCGAGCATGGAGGTGATGGAGTCACGCGGTCGTATTCGCTGCGCGATGCGCTCCGCCGGGTTCGAGATCCCGCGCTCGGGCATTACGGTCAATCTGGCGCCTGGCGATATTCGCAAGACCGGTAGCGGCTTTGATCTGCCCATCGCCATCGCGGTATTGGCGGCCGATGGTCAGATTCCCCGCGACAACCTCGATCGTTGTCTTATCGCTGGTGAGCTTGGCTTGGACGGTACGGTGCTTCCTGTCAAGGGCGAGGTGGCGTTTCAGCTATTGGCGCGTGATATGGGGCTGTCCTTTATCGCCGGCAGGTCCGATCAGCATGTGCCGCTTGCGGGCGTGGATTGTGGATTCATCGATCATTTGTCTCAGCTTGCCCATGGCATGGGCGATGCCGCGCGGCACTACTTGGATTCTGAAGTGCTCGAGGCGACCTTTGAGCCCGAGCTCGACTATGCCGACGTACTGGGGCAGGAGGTCGCCAAGCGCGGCATGGCGCTTGCGGCGGCAGGAGAACTCGGCTTGCTCATGATCGGGTCCCCGGGATCGGGCAAGACGATGCTCGCGCGTCGTATGACCGGCATCCTGCCCGAGCTTTCCGTTGAGGATCAACAGGAGGCGCTGTGCATCCATTCGGTTTTGGGTGAGAACATTGATGGCTTGTTGGCGGGGCACCGGCCCTTCCGCAGTCCCCATCACAGTATTTCGACCGCAGGTCTTATCGGCGGTGGGCGCCCGGTGCACCCGGGTGAGATCAGCCTTGCTCATGGCGGCGTGCTATTTTTGGACGAGCTTGCTGAGTTTCCCACGGGTGTGCTGCAGACGCTGCGTCAGCCCATCGAACGCGGCTACGTCAGGATCGTACGCGTCGACGGGGCTTTTACCTTCCCGTCGCGCTTTCAGCTGCTGGCTGCGAGCAATCCCTGCCCCTGCGGCTTTTTGGGCGATCGTGAGGTACCGTGTCGCTGCTCGGCGGCGATGGTCGAGCGCTATCGGTCTAAACTGCGCGGTCCTTTGGCCGACCGTATCGACATGATGATCGATGTGACCCGTCCCGACCCTCAGGTGATTATCGAGGGCGCGGAGGGTATGTCGTCAGCTGAGTTACGTGACTACGTTGTGCGCGGTCGCGCTTTTCGCGCTTGGCGCGAATCCCGTATGGACGATGCTGATGCCGAGGCCGAGGATGACGAGACACGGTCCATTGACGGCGTCGTTTCGACCTTTGAGCTCGATGATGCGGCGGAGAAGTGTGTGCTCGGCCTGTCGAAGCGCACGCATCTCACGGGCCGCGGCATCGTGCGCCTGGTGCGTATCGCGCGTACCATCGCCGACGTCGCCGAGAGCGAGCAAGTGACGCAGGACCACGTGCTCGAGGCGGCGATGTACCAGGGAAGGAGGGACCAATGATGGCCGAGGGGACCTTCGAGCTGCATCCAGGTGACGCGTTGTATCCCGAGACCGTTTTGGAGCTTTCTGATGTACCCCAGACACTCTATGTGCGCGGCAACCCCGAGGTGCTTTCGACGCCCGCGCTCTCCATCATCGGCGCGCGCAAGGCCTCTCCGTATGGTCTTGCCGTGGCAGAGCTTGCGGCAAAGGTTGCGGTCGAGGCGGGCGTGACGGTAGTTTCGGGCGGCGCGGTCGGTTGTGACCAGGCCTCGGGTTGGGCTGCGGTCAATGCCGGCGGCAAACACGTCGTGGTGCTGGGGACGGGCGCCGACGTGGTCTACCCGCGTTCGAGCGCGGGGCTTATTACGCGCACGCTCGATACGGGTGGCGCGGTCGTGTCGATCTCTCCGTGGGGCATGGGTCCGCGCAAGTTTGCCTTTCCGCGCCGCAATCGCGTAATCGCGGCCCTGTCGCAAGCCCTCTTTGTATCCGAGGCGGGTATGCCTTCCGGGACGTTTTCTACAGCCGAGGCTGCTATGGATTTGGGGCGAGAACTTCTTGCCGTGCCAGGGTCGATCCTATCGCCCGAGTCGCGTGGCACGAATTACCTCATTGCGAACGGTGCCTGCTGCATCATCGACGAGGAATCTATCGAGATGGCTATTTCACGCATCTACGGCACCCTGCGCTACTCGCGCCCCGATGCTCCCGGCATTGCCGACCTGGATCAAACACAGCAGACCGTGATGCATGCGCTCATCGCCTCTCCGCTCAAGGTCGACGACATCGCGGCGCTCGTCTCGCTCGATGCCGTCGGCGTACTCAAACTCCTGGGTTCGCTTGAGCTCGAGGGTCTTATCGAGCGCATGATGGATGGAAGGTATGCGCCCTCCAAGTTTGCCCTTCACGCTCAGACACCCTTCGGTCACAATGGAAAACATGTCAATTAGAAAGGTGTTTGCAGATGCTGTTTGATCAGGTGACGGTTATCGGTGGCGGTCTGGCGGGTTCGGAGTGCGCGATTCAGCTGGCAGATCGCGGGTTCGCCGTAAAGCTGTGCGAGATGCGCCCCCAGGTTAGCTCCCCGGCCCACCATACCGATCACCTGGCAGAGCTCGTCTGTTCCAATTCGTTTAAGTCGACCCGTCCGGATTCCGCGGCTGGATTGCTGAAGGCCGAGCTTGAGCGCATGGGTTCGGTCCTGCTCGATTGCGCCCATCGCGCGGCTGTTCCCGCCGGTGGCGCCTTGGCGGTCGACCGCGTCAAGTTTTCCGAGTTTGTCGAGGCCGAGGTTGCCGCCCGTCCCAATATCGAGATCATTCACGGCGAGGTCACGCAGATTCCCGAAGGTCACGTGGTCATTGCCGCTGGCCCCTTGTGCTCGCCGGCGCTGAGCGAAGAGGTCATGAAGCTCGTCGGTGGCGACGCCCTTGCGTTCTTCGATGCCGCGGCGCCGATCGTCGATGCCTCCACGCTCGATATGGACGTGCTGTTCTCGCAGTCGCGCTACGAGGAGCAGGGGAGCGGCGACTATCTCAACGCTCCGCTCAACAAGGAAGAGTACGAGGCCTTTATCGAGGCGCTTACCACGGCCGACCGCGTGGTGCTCAAGGACTTTGAGGGCGGCGATCTGTTCCAGGCCTGCCAGCCTGCCGAGGAAGTTGCGCGCACCGGCAAGGACGCCATTCGCTTTGGCGCCATGAAGCCCGTCGGCCTCACCGACCCGCGAACCGGTCGTCGTCCCTGGGCGGCGATTCAGCTGCGTGCCGAGAATAAGGAGAAGACCGCCTATAACCTGGTGGGCTTCCAGACCAACTTGACCTTTGGCGAGCAGAAGCGCGTCTTCCATATGGTGCCGGGCCTGGAGAACGCCGAGTTCTTCCGCTACGGTGTCATGCACCGTAATACCTTTGTCGACGCCCCGCACGTGCTCGATGGCACCTTTGCCGTGCCCGGCACCGGCGTGCGCCTGGCCGGTCAGATCACCGGCACCGAGGGGTACATGGAAGCCGTGGCGACGGGTCTGCTCGCGGCGCTCAACACCTATGCCGAGGCTATCGGGGCCGCGGGCGTCGAGCTGCCGCGTGTGGGCGCCCTGGGTGCGCTCGTGGGCTATGCGACCGATCCTGCCACCGTGGGCTATCAGCCTATGCATGTCAACTTTGGCCTGGTGCCGCCACTCGAGGATGGTAAGCGCCGCAGCAAGCGCGACCGCTACCAGGCCTATGCGGACCGTGCGCTCGAGGCCCTTGATGCCTATCTGGCCACTCGCCCCGATTTGTTTGGAGGCGACCGGTCATAGCCTTTGACCTGTACGACACCGTCGACTCGTTTATCGCCTATATCTCACGTGTCGAGGGACTTTCTCCCAACACGGTGACGGCCTATGGCTCGAGGCTGGAGCGTTTTGCTGCCTGGTGCGAGCGTGAGGATATAGATGCTTTCGCTGCCGACGTGCGCACCATTCGTCGCTATCTTGCCGAACTTTCGCGTGAGCAGGTGGCTCCCCGAACGCTTGCGGCACACCTGTCTGCCATTCGCTCGCTCTATCGGTGGATGGCTGCCGAGGGGGTCGTGGAGGGCGATGTGGTCTCGGCAATTTCCTCGCCCAAGCTCCCGCGCGATCTACCCGGTGTGCTGACGACCCAACAGGTGGAGGCGCTGCTCAAGACGCCTGATACCTCAACACCCGCGGGACTGCGCGATGCGGCGATGCTCGAGCTGCTCTATGCCTCGGGCGCCCGTATCTCTGAGCTCGCAGCACTCAATGTGGAGTCCATTGTGTGGTCCGAACGCACGCTGCGCCTGTGGGGCAAGGGGAGCAAAGAACGTATCGTCCCTCTGTATCGTCGCGCGCTCGAGGCGACGCGTCTCTATATTGAGGAGGGGCGGCCGGAGTTGCTCGCTCAGGCAAAGCGCCGTGACCCCACTACCGGGCCGCATCCGCTGCTTATATCGGCGCGCGGTAATCGCATGAGTGCCGCCATGCTCAGGCGGCGGTTCCATACTCTGGCGACACTCGCCGGCATTCCGGCCGACATCGCCCCGCATGCGATGCGCCATACCTTTGCGACCGACTTGCTCGAGGGCGGTGCGGACCTGCGCTCGGTTCAAGAGCTGCTGGGTCATGCGAGCCTGTCCACGACGCAGATCTACACGCACCTCACGCCCGATCGGCTCAAACGTGCCGTGGCTCAAGCCCATCCCCGAGGCGAATAGTGGCTGGGACGTCCCGCGCCGCACTCAGGTGTGTGGTTTTGATTGCGGGTTGGCACGAAGATGCATTCCTGCTATCATTCATCGGGTTGCTTCACGGCAACATGTTTTTATCACGCACGCGCGGCTACTTCATACCGTGGTGCCCGGGCTTTGGTAGCACATGTCCGGGTTGGTTTTGGAGGATGACCCCGCGCGGAGGCAAACCACAGGAGGTTTAACATGGCTACCAAGATTAATATCCGCACCCTGCTCGAGGCCGGCTGCCACTTCGGTCACCAGACCCGTCGCTGGAACCCCAAGATGAAGCCGTTCATCTTCGGTGAGCGCAACGGCATCTACATCCTCGACCTCAAGCAGACCATCCTCGACGCCGACCAGGCCTACACCTTCGTCAAGAACATCGCCAAGGGTGGCAACGTGCTGTTCGTCGGCACCAAGAAGCAGGCTCAGGAGGCCGTCAAGAACGCTGCTGAGCGCGCTAATATGCCCTACATCAACCAGCGTTGGCTCGGCGGTATGCTGACCAACTTCGTCACCATCCGCTCCCGCATCAACCGCATGGAGGAGCTCGAGGCCATGGTCGAGGACGGCCGCATGGCAGTGCTCCCCAAGAAGGAGCAGGCTGTGCTCGGCAAGGAGCTCACCAAGCTCCAGACCAACCTCGGTGGCGCCCGCGACATGAAGGGTCTGCCCCAGGCTCTCTTCGTCATCGACACTAAGCGCGAGGAGAACGCCATCAAGGAGGCTCAGCGCCTGAACATCCCCGTCGTCGCTCTGATCGACACCAACTCCGATCCCGACGAGGTCGAGTACGGCATCCCCTGCAACGATGACGCTATCTCCGCTGTCACCCTTATGTGCGAGCTCATGGCTGACGCCTGCCTCGCTGGCTCCGGTAAGGAGCAGGTCTCCGAGGCCGAGATGGCCGCTGAGCCCAAGGCCGAGTAAATCAGTCTTAGTTAATTCTTTTTCATCTCTTTGAAAGGAACCACAATGGCCCAGATTACCGCCGCTATGGTCAAGCAGCTCCGCGAGATGACCGACTCCCCGATGATGGAGTGCAAGAAGGCTCTCGTCGAGGCTGACGGCGACATGGACGCCGCTGTCGACGTTCTGCGTAAGAACGGCCTTGCCAAGGCTGCCAAGAAGGCTGGCCGTGAGACCAACGAGGGCGCTGTCGCCGCGTTCGTCTCCGAGGATGGCAAGACCGGCGCTCTGCTCGAGCTCTCCTGCGAGACCGACTTCGTTGGCTCCAACGCCAAGTTCACCGGCTTTGCTTCTAAGGTCGCTGAGGTTGTCGCTACCACCGAGCCTGCTGACGTCGACGCTCTGCTCGAGAAGCCGATGGGCGAGGAGACCGTTTCCTCCGAGCTCACCGAGATGATTCACATCATGGGCGAGAACATGAAGATCTCCCGCTTCGCTGCCCGCAAGGCCGAGAACGGCGCGCTCGCTTCTTACATCCACATGGGTGGTAAGATCGGCGTCCTCGTCGAGTTCGCCTTCGAGAAGGCCGAGACCGCTCAGGCTGAGTCCTTCAAGACCTTCGCTCACGACGTTGCCCTTCAGGTTGCCGCCGTCGCCCCGATCTGCGCTACCCGCGATCAGGTTCCGGCCGAGACCGTCGAGCACGAGAAGCAGATCTACATGGCCCAGGCTGCCGAGTCCGGCAAGCCCGAGGCTATCCAGGAGAAGATGGCTGTTGGCCGTCTGGAGAAGTTCTACAAGCAGTCCGTGCTCACCGAGCAGGAGTTCATCAAGGACAGCTCCCTCACCATCAAGAAGTACGCTGAGCAGGTCTCCAAGGAGCTCGGCGACACCATTACCGTCGTTGCCTTTGACCGTCTGGTCCGTGGCGAGTAAATAAGCTCTTGTAGCTGGTAATGAGCAGGCTGTGGGTTTTACTCACAGCCTGCTTTTTCATGGCTCTTATCAGAGCCTTTGATATCATATTGAGAGTCTAATTAAAGGAGGATCGCTTTGTCCGACATCCGATATAAACGAGTGCTTCTTAAGCTTTCCGGCGAAGCGCTGATGGGCGACGGCCAATATGGCATCGACCCCAAGGTTACCGATCATCTTGCCAAGCAGGTCAAGGAGCTGCTCGCCGTTGGCCATGAGGTCGGCGTCGTTGTCGGCGGCGGCAATATTTTCCGCGGCATGGCAGGCGCTGCCGGTGGCATGGAGCGTGCTCAGGCCGACTACATGGGCATGCTCGCGACCGTTATGAACGCGCTCGCCCTGCAGGATGCTTTCGAGCATAACGACGTTCCCTGCCGTGTGATGAGCGCTATCCAGATGAACGAGATCTGCGAGCCCTATATTCGCCGTCGCGCCATCAACCACCTTTCCAAGGGCAACGTCGTTATTTTTGCCGCCGGTTCGGGCAATCCGTACTTTACGACCGACACCGCCGCGGCTCTTCGTGCGTGCGAGATCGGCGCCGAGATTCTGATTAAAGCCACCAAGGTTGACGGCATCTACGACAAGGATCCCGTCAAGTGCGCCGATGCCGTCCGTTTTGACAAGATTACCTATCACGAGGTTCTCGTTCGCGGTCTGCAGGTTATGGATTCCACAGCTACGGCCCTGTGCCAGGATAACCGTATGCCTATTTTGGTCCTCAACATCGATGGCGAGGACACCGTCAAGCGCGCGCTCGCGGGTGAGCCCGTCGGCACGCTCGTCTATCAGGAGGATTAAGCATGGCAGAGAATATCACCGCCCATATGGACAAGTCGCTCGAGTCCCTCAAGCATAACTTCTCCAAGGTCCGTACCGGTCGTGCCAACGCCAACATTCTGTCCGACATCACCGTCGATTATTACGGTGTCCCCACGCCGGTCACGCAGGTTGCCGCCGTCAAGACCCCCGAGGCTCACATGCTGCTCATCGAGCCGTGGGATAAGGCGCTCATCAATGCTATCGTCAAGGCCATCGGCGCTTCCGATCTGGGTATTACCCCCAACTCCGATGGCACCGTCGTTCGTCTTCCGTTCCCGGCTCCCACTGAGGAGCGCCGTCGCGAGCTCGTCAAGGAGTGCCGCGAGTACGCCGAGCAGGCCAAGGTGTCTATCCGTAACATCCGTCGCGACTTCAACAATAAGCTCGAGCGCGATGAGGAGCTCACCGAGGACGATGTCCGTCGCGAGCAGGCCAAGGTCCAGAAGCACACCGATGAGTATGTCGCCAAGGTCGAGGAGCTTCTGAAGGAAAAAGAAGCCGAGGTCATGGAGATCTAAGGTGCAATACGACGAGCATAAACTGGTCGAGTACTTTGCCGACGCCCCTGCGGGCGTCGGTTTTTCCGACCTTGACCTCAATAACATTCCGCACCATATCTCGTGCATCATGGACGGCAACGGTCGTTGGGCCACGTCGCGCGGTCTTGCACGCACCGAGGGTCATAAGGCAGGTATCCTCTCGCTGCGCGAGATCATTACCGCCTGCGTGCGCCTGGGCGTCGACGTGCTTTCTGCCTATGCGTTTTCTACCGAAAACTGGAACCGTCCGCAGCATGAGGTCAACGTCTTGATGCATCTGTTTGCCAAGACGTTTATCGACGAGCTGCCGCTTCTGAAGCGCGAAAATGTGCGTGTTGTCTTTTTGGGCGACATTTCCGCGCTGCCCAAGAAGACCCGCGACGTTTTTGAACGCGGTCTTGCCGAGTGCGCCGATCACACCGGTATGACGCTGGCGCTTGCCGTCAACTACGGCGCGCGTGCCGAGATTACCCGCGCTGTCCGTCAGATTGCACTCGACGCTGCCGCCGGTAAGATCGATCCTGCCGCAATTGATGACGACATGGTGGCTTCCCACCTCTATACTGCCGGCCTTCCCGATCCTGAGCTTGTGATTCGCACCTCTGGTGAGCTGCGCCTTTCGAACTATCTGCTGTGGCAGGTGGCTTATTCTGAATTCTACGTCACCGATACCTATTGGCCCGACTTTGATCGTTGGGGCCTTGTCGACGCCATTTTGGCCTATCAGGGCCGTGACCGTAGGTTTGGTGGACTGAGCAAGACCGAGGAGGCTTAATCGTGTCCGATCGTCCCAAGGCATCTGCTCCCAAGACGCCTGCGCGCAAAGCTGCCACTGCGGGAGCGCCTGCAGCGAAGAGCGGCACCGGTTCGTGGCTGGCGGGCTTTATTACCCGTGCCGCCGCCGGTATCGTCTACGCCGTTGTCTTTATCCTGTGCCTGGTTTTGGGTATCGTGCCCACGGCCATCTTTGTTTCCGTCATGAGCGGTCTGTGCTGCTATGAGTTTTTCCGTATGACAAGGCTCGATGGCAAGATGGCTAACGAGCGCATGGGTATCGCTGCCGCCGTACTCTTTCCGCTGTCGGCGTTGGGCGATTCGATGTTGCTGAATGCCCTGCTTTTTGCCTTGATGCTCGCTGTGGGCATTTGGTATGTCTGGTCGCCGCGTACCCGCATCTCTGATGTGGCCGTGACGCTCATGGGTCCCATCTACACTGGCTTTATGCTGTCGGCTATCGTGCTGCTGCGCGATGCCGTGCCCGGTTTTGCCGGCGCCCTCCTTTCAGTGGGCGTTTGCGCGTCCCTTTGGGTCTCCGATTCGTTTGCCTACATCGTGGGCAGCCGTATCGGCAAGCACAAGATGGTTCCCAAGATCTCTCCCAAAAAGAGCTGGGAGGGGTTTGCCGGCGGCATCTTGGGCTCGGTTTTGATTTGGCTCATCCTGTGGGCGACGCACTTCTACAAGCTCAGCCTGCCCTATGCGCTGCTGTGCGGCGTGGTCGTGTCCATTCTGGGCGTTATCGGCGACCTTATCGAGTCGCGCATCAAGCGCGGTGTGGGCGTCAAAGATTCCGGCAACCTTATCCCGGGCCACGGCGGAATGCTCGATCGTAGCGATTCGCTTATCTTCGGCTGCATCACCGCGCAGCTGTTGCTGATGATCGGAGGCGTGCTGTAATGTCCTTCCAGACGACGTATGGCCCCGATGGACGCCTTCGCGTTGCCATCCTGGGCTGTACAGGCTCTATTGGCACCCAGGCGCTCGATGTGTGCCGCCAGCATGCCGATCGCCTGCAGGTGACGGCGCTGTCCGTTAACTCCAGTACCTCCGAGCTCGTTGCCGCTGCCCGCGAGTTCTCGGTTCCGGCGGTTGCCGTGGCCGATGTCGATCATGGCGATGACGCCGTGCTGCAGGAGTTGCCCGAGGGAACGAAGCTCGGCGTTGGCGCGCAGGCGGTTTGCGAGCTCGCGCGTCGCGACGATGTCGACTGCGTGCTTGTCGCTATTGTGGGCGCCGCCGGTCTCGAGGCGAGCCATGCGGCCTTGACCTCGAATAAGCGCCTTGCCCTTGCCAACAAGGAGTCCCTCGTCGTCGGTGGCGACTTGCTTATGCCGTTGGCGCAACCGGGCCAGCTTATTCCAGTCGACTCTGAGCACTCCGCCATTTACCAGTGCTATCTGGGGGAGAACCCGCGCGAGGCTCATTGTATTTGGCTCACCTGCTCGGGCGGTCCGTTCTTTGGCTGCACGCGCGACGAGCTCGATCGCGTGACGCGTGTCGATGCCCTCGCGCATCCCACGTGGGCCATGGGTGCCAAGATCACCATTGACTCCGCCACCCTCATGAACAAGGGCCTGGAGCGCATTGAGGCCATGCATCTGTTTAACTGCGACCTCGATTTCATTAACGTGGTCGTGCAGCGTCAGTCCAAGATTCACTCTATGGTCGAGTTCGCCGACGGCTCCGTGATGGCGCATCTCGGTGCATCCGACATGCGTATTCCCATCCAGTTCGCGTTCTCGTATCCCGAGCGTTGGGATACTCCGGCGCCTCGTATCGATTTCCGCGAGCTGGGGCAGCTCACGTTTGATGCTGCCGACATGGATACCTTCCGCTGTCTGGCACTGGCCGAGCGTGCCGGCAAGACGGGTGGCACCATGCCGTGCGTGCTCAATGCCGCCAACGAGGTCGCCGTCGATGCCTTCCTGCACGATGGCTGCAGCTTTACCGATATCGATCGCATTGTGGAATCCTGCATGGACGCCCACGATATGCAGGTGGTCGATTCGTTTGAGCAGCTTCGCGACATCGATGCGTGGGCGCGTGAAAAGGCTGCGCAGGTGCTCGCCGCAACCCGTTCCTAACCCATAAGGATTGCATTTTCGTTTTATGGATACTGTTCTGAGCGTTCTCTCATCGGTCTTTTGGGGCCTGCTGATGCTTTCCGTCCTCGTGTTTTTGCACGAGGGCGGCCACTTTTTGGCGGCGCGTGCCTGCGGCGTCCGTGTGACCGAGTTCTTTTTGGGTCTGCCGTGCCGCTTTGACATCCATTACACGTCGCGTCGCATTGGAACCAAGTTTGGCGTGACCCCGCTGCTGCTGGGTGGTTACGCTGCCATCTGCGGTATGGATCCGACCGATGTTTCGTGCGCCGACCGCGTGCTCGCGGCTATCTATCGTCATGGTCGCGTGACCGTGGCCGACCTTGCTGTCGAGCTCGAGCTTTCCGAGGAGGATGTGCTCGAGGCATGCGCCCTTTTGCTGGGCTGGGGCTCCATCGCGCCCTGGTATGAGGAAGGGGAGAAGCCCTCGCCGAGCTACTATCCCACCAAATATCAGACGTTGCCGCGAGACAAGGCAGGCTATACCACCTTTGATGGTCGCCGTTTCGATCGCGAACATGCGACTGCCGAGGGCGATGTGTGGGAGCTGCCGTGCGGCGAGGCCGAGTTCCTTGCGCGCGAGCGCTCGCACACCTATTTGGGCCAGGGCTTTGTCAAGCGTGCCTTTATGCTGCTTGCGGGCATTATCGTCAATATCCTGACGGGTTTTTTGCTCCTTATGAGCATCTATTCCATCGCAGGTGTCACCGTGCCGGTGGATACCAATGTGATTGGCCAGGTTGACGAAGGCTCGATTGCCGCCTCGGCGGGAATCGAGGGCGGCGACGCGATTCTTTCGGTCGACGGTGTATCGTGCTCTACCTGGATGGACGTTTACGATGCCATCGGCAAGGCTGCCGGTAAGGACGATATCGCCATTGAGTACGAGCGTGACGGCAAGCAGCATTCGACCACGGTTGCGCTCAAAGAGGACGATCGCCTAGGTGTGTATGCCTCTACGCAGGTGGTCCGTTTAGACCCCATCACGTCGGCTCGTCTGTCGTTCTCCTATGTTGTGCAGACAGCGGAGGGCGTGATGCGCCTGCTCCAGCCGCAGCATACGATGGAGATTCTCGATCAGTCCTCTTCGATCGTGGGTATTAGCGTTATGTCCTCACAGGCTGCTGCTGCCGGCCCTGCCACGTTCCTTTCGTTTGCCGCCCTCATTTCATTCTCGCTTGGCTTTATGAACCTGCTGCCCATCCCGCCACTCGATGGCGGCAAGCTAGTCATCGAGATCATTCAAAAGATTGCGGGCCGCGAGCTTCCGCTCAAGGTCCAGACGATTGTGAGCTATGTGGGCATCGCGCTCTTTGCGCTGCTGTTTGTCTATATGCTTCGTTCCGACATCCTTCGATTTATTCTGTAGGGGAGTGTTTGGATTGTCTTTATCCCATCCTTTGCCTCGCGAGCTGACGCGCCCCGTGCATGTGGGCGGCGTGCAGATCGGTGGCGGCGCGCCGGTGGTGGTCCAATCTATGACCTGCACCGATACCGCTGATGCCCAGGCAACGCTTGCGCAAGTGTGCGCGTTGGCGCAGGCTGGCTGCGATATCGTGCGCGTGAGCGTGCCCTCCGAGGCCGCGCTTGAGGGCTTCCGCACCATCTGTGCCGAGTCTCCGGTGCCGATTGTCGCCGATATCCACTTTAACCATAAGCTCGCCATTGGTGCCGTTGAGGCCGGTGCCGCCAAGCTGCGCATCAATCCCGGCAATATCGGCGATTGGGCCAAGGTTGACGCGGTGATCGATGCTGCGGGTGCCGCGGGCTGTGCGATTCGCATTGGCGTGAACGCGGGCTCGCTTGAGCAAGATATTGCCGAGCGCGACGACCTCACGCAGCCCGAAAAGCTCGTGATGTCGAGCGAGCGCTTCGTCAAGCACTTTGAGGATCGCGGCTTTACGAACATTGTGCTTTCGGCCAAGGCCCATAGCGTGCAAACGACGCTCGATACCTATCGAGCCCTGTCACGTGAGATTCCCCACGTTCCGCTTCACCTGGGCGTGACGGAGGCGGGGACCAAGCTTCAGGGCACCATCAAGAGCTCTGTAGGCTTGGGTATCTTGCTTTCCGAAGGCATCGGCGACACCATGCGTGTGTCGCTCACGGCCGATCCGGTTGAGGAGCCGCCGGTCGCCTGGGGAATTCTACAGTCGCTGGGCCTGCGTCGCCGTGGTCCCGAGATTGTCTCGTGCCCCACGTGCGCCCGCTGCCAGGTTAACCTCATTCCCATCGCCGAGGAGGTCACCGAGCGGCTTAAGAACTATTCCGCGCCGCTTTCGATTGCCGTCATGGGATGTGCCGTTAATGGCCCCGGCGAGGCTTCTGATGCCGACCTGGGCGTTGCTTGCGGACGTGGTCAGGCCTTGCTCTTTTCGCATGGCCAGATCATTGGTAAAGTAGCTGAGGACCAAATTGTCGACGCGCTTATGGCAGAGGTCGACAAGCTTATTGAGGAGAAATAAATGACCCGAGCAATGTATATGTCTAAGCTCTATGCGCCGACGCTTAAAGAGGATCCGGCGGACGCTGAGCTCGCCAGCCACCGCCTGCTGCTCCGTGCCGGCATGATCCGCAAGGAGGCCGCCGGTCTGTATTCCTACCTGCCGCTCGCATGGCGCTCGATTCGCAAGATTGAGAACATCGTGCGCGACGAGATGGACGCCGCCGGCGCCCAGGAGCTTATGATGCCTATCATGGTCGATGCCGAGTTGTGGCGTGAGTCCGGCCGTATCGATGCCTATGGCAAGGAGCTTGTGCGCTTTGACGACCGTCATGGTCGCGAGTTCGTGCTGGGCCCCACGCATGAGGAGACCGTGACTGCTCTGGTGCGCAATGAGCTGCGTTCCTACAAGCAGCTGCCGGTGAATCTCTATCACATCCAGGACAAGTTCCGCGACGAGTTCCGTCCCCGCTTTGGCCTGATGCGCGGTCGCGAGTTCATCATGAAGGACGCCTACAGCTTCTCCGCCACGCAGGAGAGCCTGCAGGAGGAGTACGACAAGATGAAGCAGGCTTACGCCAATATCTGCGAGCGCTGCTATATCAAGGCCCTGCCCGTTGTCGCCGATTCCGGCGAGATCGGTGGCGATACCTCCGTCGAGTACATGGCTTTGGCCGACGCCGGCGAGGCTTCTCTCGTCTATTGCGATGACTGCGGTTTTGCCGCCGATGATGAGGCTGCAAGCACCAAGGTCGTCGTGACTGAGGGTCCCGGTGACGGTACGCTTACCAAGGTTGAGACTCCGGGCATGGGCACCATTGAGGCTGTTGCTAAGTTCTTTGGGTTCCCCGAGAACGGCACGCGCAAGTCCCTGGCGCTCATCGATGCCGAGGACAAGCCCGTCGTGGCCATTGTTCCGGGCGACCACGAGCTCAACGACTGCAAGGCCGAGCATGTCTTTGGCAAGGGCTATCGCATGATGACCGACGAGGAGCTCCAGACCTACGGTCTGCACAAGGGCTTTATCGGACCGGTTAACTTGCCCGAGGGCATCCGTCTGGTGTGCGACGAGAGCCTGCGCGAGTCCAAGCAGTGGGCCTGCGGTGCCAACGAGGTCGATTATCACTTTACCGGTGCCTGCCCCGAGCGCGACTTTACCGTCGATGAGTGGGCAGATCTGGTCACCGTCGTTGCCGGCGATCCCTGCCCGCACTGCGGCAAGCCGCTCTCTGCTGCCCGCGGCATCGAGGTCTCTCAGGTGTTCCAGCTGGGCACCAAGTACTCCGAGGCCATGGGTGCCACCTTTATGGACGAGGACGGCAAGGAGAAGCCGCTCATCATGGGTTGCTACGGCGTTGGTGTGTCCCGCTCGCTTGCTGCCGTCGTGGAGCAGCACAACGACGAACACGGCATCGTCTGGCCGGTCTCCGTTGCCCCGTACGAGGTCGCGGTGATTCCGCTCGATCCCAAGAAGGAGGAGTGCGCTAACGTTTGCGACCAAATCGTCGAGGGCCTGTGCGCCGAGGGTATCGAGGTTGTCGTCGATGACCGTGACGAGCGTCCTGGCTTTAAGTTTGCCGATAACGACCTCATGGGCTTCCCGTATCAGGTCGTGCTTGGCAAGCGTGGCCTCAAGAATGGTACTGTGGAGCTCAAGGACCGTGCCACGGGCGAGCGTGAGGACGTGGCGATCGACGAGGTCGTCGCCAAGATTGCCGAGCTTGTTAAGGCGGCCCGCCGTTAATCGACGTTTCTGCTATTAGATGTAATTGCGGGGCTGCTCCGTATCTCTCTTAGGATGAGATGCGGAGCAGTCTATTTTGTTGGAATAAACTCGATGGGTAAAGAAAAACCCCACAGCCCATATGAGCTGCGGGGTTTTCTTGTGCCTCCGATGCGAAATAAATCGCTCAGATATTACTGATAATCGACGACGTCGATCCAGTTCTTCAGGAACTCATCGTTCACGTTGCGCTTACGAGCGAGCTCGGAAGCGGCGACGATGCTCGTCCACTGACGCACGACCTGCATGGGCATGTCGGCGCGGTCGCAGTAGAGCTCCAGGTAGGCCTCGGCCTGATCCTTGCTGTTGAGGGCGAAGAGCAGGTAGGTGGTGGCAACGTCGGCAGCAGGGGAGCCCTGGGTGGCGTGTGCCCAGTCGCACACATAGAGCTGGCCGTCGTCGCCGACGATGACGTTGGAGGGGTTGAAGTCGCCGTGGCAGACCTTGAACTCCTTGGTCATGCCGTCCAGACGCTCCTGAAGGTTGTAGCGCGTGGTGGCATTGAGCTGATCAAGGCTGTCGATCATGCGGGCGAACTTGTCGCGCTGACGGTTGAGCAGCGGGGAGGTGTAGCCGTGGATCTCGATCTGGAGGTCGACGAACATCTCGAGATACTCACCAAAGCGCTGGGGCTCAGCAGTCATCTTCTCGGCAAGGGTGGTGCCCGGAACCTTCTCGGTCACGAGCGCCCAGCCGTTGGCGTTCTCGAGCTGGGAAACCTCGAGAGCCTTGGGGCTGCGGATGCCGCACTCATTGATGCGGGCAAGATTCAAAGCCTCGTTGAACACGTCGGAGACAGGCTTGGTCTCGTTAAAGACCTTGACGATCTTGTCCCCCAGGTCGTAAACGACCTTGTTGCCACGGCGGACGAGCTCGGTCTTGGAATCGGGTAGCAGCATGGTTGCATCCTTTCAACGATGCGATAGAAGCGACGGCGGGGGTGTGTGAAACACCCGTGCACCCCCGCCGTTAAAAACCGTGCTAAAACTAGCAGACGGCGTAGTCCTGAGGCTCGCGGCCGTAGTAGGCGTCCAGGTAGAGCTCCTTGATTTCGCTCATGAGCGGGTAGCGCGGGTTTGCGCCGGTGCACTGGTCGTTGAATGCCTGCTCGGTCATCTCGTCGAGGGTGTCGAGGAAGTACTGCTCGTCAACACCGTAGTCGGCGATGGTCTTCTTGACGCCGATGAAGTCCTTGAGTTCCTCGAGCTTCGTGATGAAGTTCTCGAAGACCTCCTTGTCGTCCTTGCCGTCGATGCCGCAGTACTTGGCCATCTCGGCGTAGTTGTGCAGCGCGTTGGGGTAAGGATACTGGGAGAAGGTACCCATCTTGACGGGAGCCTCGGCGGCGTTGTAGCGCATAACGCGGGTCAGGATGACGGCGTTGGCGAGGCCGTGAGGCAGGTGATGGAAGGCGCCGAGCTTGTGAGCCATGGAGTGGTTGAGGCCCAGGAAGGCGTTGGCGAAGGCCATACCGGCCATGCAAGAGGCGTTGTGCATCTCCTCGCGGGCATGCGGGTCCTTGGCGCCGTTCGTGAAGCTGGAGGGCAGGTTCTCGAAGACGAGCTTAGCAGCGCGCTCGGAGAGGCCCTTGGTGTAGTCGGAAGCCATGATGGAGACGTAGGACTCGATGGCGTGGGTCATGACGTCGATGCCGGAGGCAGCGGTCAGGCCGCGCGGGGCGGTCATGCAGTTGTCGGCGTCAACGATAGCCATGTTGGGGAGCAGCGCGTAGTCGGCGAGCGGCCACTTGATGCCGGTCTCCTTGTCGGTGATGATGGCGAACGGCGTGCACTCGGAGCCGGTACCCGAAGAGGTCGGGACGGCGACGAAGTAGGCCTTCTTGCCCATCTCGGGGAAAGTGAAGATACGCTTGCGGATGTCCATGAAGTCCATGGCCATGTCCTCAAACTTGCACTCGGGGTGCTCGTACATCATCCACATGATCTTGCCGGCGTCCATAGCTGAGCCACCGCCGACGGCGATGATGACGTCCGGCTCAAAGAGAGCCATCTGCTTGGCGCCGCGACGTGCGCACTGCAGCGACGGATCGGGCTCGACGTCGTAGAAGCAGTCGTGGGCGATGCCCATCTCGTCGAGCTTGGCCTCGATGGCGCGGGTGTTGCCATTCTTGAAGAGGAACTGGTCGGTGACGATGAAGGCGCGCTTCTTGCCCATGACGGTACCGAGCTCGTCGAGAGCGACGGGCGTGGAACCCTTCTTGAAGTAGACCTTCTCGGGAGCGCGGAACCACAGCATGTTCTCACGGCGCTCGGCCACAGTCTTAACGTTGATCAAGTGCTTCACCCCAACGTTCTCGGAGACGGAGTTGCCGCCCCAGGAGCCGCAGCCCAGGGTCAGAGACGGCTTCATGCCAAAGTTGTACAGATCACCGATGCCGCCGTGCGAGGACGGGGTGTTGATGACGATGCGGCAGGCCTTCATGACGTGCTCGAACAGGCTGATCTTCTCGGCCTGGGCGGGGTGCACGTACAGAGAGGCGGTGTGGCCCGGGCCACCGGCGAGCACCAGGTGCTCGGCCTTGTCGACGGCCTCCTGGAAGTCCTTGGCGTGATACATGGCCAGGACCGGGGAGAGCTTCTCGTGGGAGAACTCCTCCTTGGCGGGGTCGGTGGAGGTGACCTCGGCGATCAGGATCTTGGTCTTGGCAGGAACCTCGATGCCGGCGAGCTCGGCGATCTTGGCGGCAGCCATGCCGGGAATGCGGTGATCGAGAGCGCCGTTCTTGAACATGGCGGCACGCAGGGCCTCCATCTCGGCACCCTGCTTGACGAAGTAGCAGCCGCGCTTCTGGAACTCGGCTTTGACCTGGTCATAGATGGTGTCGATGACGGTCACGGACTGCTCGGAAGCGCAGATCATGCCGTTGTCGAAGGTCTTGGAGTGGATGATGGAGTTGACGGCGAGCAGCACGTCGGCGGTGTCGTCGATGATGACCGGGGTGTTACCGGCGCCAACGCCCAGGGCGGGCTTGCCCGAGGAGTAGGCGGCCTTGACCATGCCCGGGCCACCGGTGGCGAGGATGATGTCGACGTCACGCATGACCATGTTGGTCAGCTCGATGGAGGGGACATCGACCCAGCCGATGATGCCCTCGGGGGCGCCGGCCTTGACGGCGGCGTCAAGCACGAGCTTGGCGGCGGCGATGGTGCACTTGGCGGCTGCCGGGTGCGGGGAGATGATGATGCCGTTGCGGGTCTTCAGGCTGATCAGCGTCTTGAAGATCGCGGTGGAGGTGGGGTTGGTCGTCGGGATGACGGCGCCCACGATGCCGATGGGCTCGGCGATCTTGGTGATGCCGTAAGCCTCGTCGCGCTCCAGAACGCCACAGGTCTTGGTGTTCTTGTAAGCGTTGTAGATGTACTCTGCGGCGTAGTGGTTCTTGATGACCTTGTCCTCAAGAACGCCGCGGCCGGTCTCCTCGATGGCCATCTTCGCCAACGGGATACGAGCCTTGTTGGCGGCCATGGCGGCCTCATAGAAGATCTTGTCGACCTGCTCCTGCGTGTACGTAGCAAAAAGCGCCTGGGCCTCTCGCATCTGAGCGAGCTTAGCCTCAAGCGCCTCTACGTTGTCCACAATTGCGGGAGTAGTGTTTTCCGGTGACTTTTTCACCATTTGTGTCTCCTTGCGATCGGAGATTTACCCTACGACTTGCATGATAGCAAGAAATTATTCGGCGAACGGCAAGATTCCCGTAAAAGGCATACTAAAACGCTTCAATATACTGAAGCGTTTTAACTAAAACTATCTGCCAGTGCATCGCCCCGCTCATTGGGGACAGACTTACATGAGTGGTTTCACTCATTTGGGACAGACATCGATTTGCGATTTTGTCGTTTTGGGCCTGTTTTTGTCGCTGATTGGATATAAATAGGTCACAGGCTCAGCATTTCGCGTTTCTTCTCTCCTTTTAGGTGTTGCCTGTACGGCTTTGAAAGGAGAGACCATGCCCCGATGCGCCCGCGAAATTTCGCTCACCGGCTATTACCACGTCTTTGACCGCGGTAACTCCAAACAGATCATTTTTGAAGATGATTCCGACCGCTATCGTTTCCTATCGGACATATCGGACAGGTTTGCGTGCCATGACGTGGCGGTGTTGGCCTGGTGTCTTATGGACAACCACTTCCATTTGATGGTTGATGACCCATATGACAACCTTTCAAAGGCAATGCAGTGCGCGCTGACGGCGTATGCCAAGTATTTCAATGGGAAAACGGGAAGAACGGGCCATCTGTTTGACAATCGCTATTCGCGGGTCGCGGTTGAGTCGGACACGCAGGCAGTGCAGCTGCTCGACTATATTCATCTCAATCCTGTGAAGGGTGCGCTTGACTCGCTCGAGGCGTACCGCTGGTCAAGCTATAAGGCGTATCAGCTGGGCTATGATCCCTTTGACATCTGTGATGCGGCCCCTATGCTTGATGTTGTCGGAGGCTCCCGTCGCTATTGCGAGCATCTCAAGAAAGTTGCCGGGCGCATCTGGTCAGTGGAGGTTCTTCCGCGCCGGCGGATCCCCGATGAGGAGGCCCTTTTCGTTGCGCGCGAAGTCCTGACGAGCATAGATCCTGCGTTGCTCAAGGCCCTGCCACGCCCCGAACGCGATGCCTGCCTGCTGAGGCTCAGGCGGGCACATCTCACGGTCAAGCAAATTGCCCGTATCACCGGTATCGGCGCCACAAGCGTGACCAAGGCTACTGCAGGCTGGAAGGATGCAGCGTGAGATAGGGGCCGGAGCCGATCGGGACGCCGCATGCGTGCGTCATGTCTGTCCCCAATGCGTGAAAACACTCATCTAAGTGTGTCCCCAATGAGTGGGGCTATGATTCCTTTGACATCTGCAAACACTCATGTAAGTCTGTCCCCAATGAGTGCAAAAAGGCGCCCTCCGTGGGGGAGGACGCCTTTGGTAAGTTCTATGTGAACGCGAGGTCTTTGACCCGGAGAGTCCGAGGTACTTGTTGGTAAGACCTTATTTAGGAGCGCGCAACCTTGCCGGACTTGAGGCAGGTGGAGCAAACGTTCATCTTGCGACGGTGACCATCGACGACGACGTAGACGCGCTGGATGTTGGGGCGGAACTTACGGTTGGTGACGCGGTGAGAGTGGCTGATGGAGCGACCGGCAACGGGGTGCTTACCGCAAACTTCGCAAACTTTGGACATAACTGACCCTCCTTGGGCGACAAACGAACATGTCGCGTTAACAAACAAGCCTGAACTATAGCACAGAAGTCACTCCCTGTGCGCAATCTACACAGAGATATTCCTCTTTTGGCGATAGTGCCCACGCTACGGCCCTGGACGTAGATCCGATTTGCGTGCAGCAGGGGGGATTATGCCAGCTCGCAACAAGGTTTTCAAGCTCGTCCCACAAATATATATAGGTTTATTGAGCGTAGGGCTCCGTTTACGGATTGCTCTGTATTTATGCTCGCAATTAAGCTCAACGTTGGCTACACTATCCCTTGACCATTAAAGGGGTACGAGATACCCACATGGAATTACATAGCTGCCAAAGAGCAGCCCTTCCTGTGGGTGTCTGGTCCGCTTTGAGCGGTCGGGCATCTATTTTTTTGACTGTGTCAGCAGTCAAGACATGTGAGGAAGGAGATCGATGGGCACGACTTCCCCCAAGGCGGTCATCATGGACGAGACCGCCGTCAATCGAGCGATGACCCGCATCGCGCACGAGATTCTCGAGCGCAACGAGGGCTGTGAAGACCTCGCTCTGGTCGGCATCGTCACGCGCGGCGACCTTCTGGCAAAGAAGCTCGCCGAGGAGATCAAGGAGATCGAGGGCGTCGACGTTCCGCTCGGCAGCCTCGATATCAGCTTCTACCGCGATGACTATGCGACCAATTTCGCTCCCGCGATCCACGCTACCAACATTCCCTTCAGCGTCGACGGCAAGCGCGTCGTGCTGGTGGACGACATCCTGTATACGGGCCGTACCATCCGCGCCGCTCTGGACGCCGTTATGGACCTGGGCCGTCCGAGCCGTGTTGAGCTGGCAGTTCTCGTTGACCGTGGCCACCGTGAGCTCCCCATCTCGCCGGACTTTGTCGGCAAGAACGTTCCCTCGTCGCATGAGGAGAACGTGCACCTATATATGAAGGAAGTCGACGGCCACACCGCCGTCGAGATTAACGACGTCGCGCCGGGTTCCCACGTGGGCTCCGCGCCGCTGGGAGGTGAGTAGTACCGTGGCGTTCAACCATAAGCACCTGATCGACATTACCGAGTACTCCGAAGAGGACATCAAGCTCATCCTCGAGACCGCCAAGGCGTTCTCCGAGGTCAACGAGCGTGCGATCAAGAAGGTCCCCACGCTCAAGGGCAAGACCATCGTCAACATGTTTAACGAGCCCTCGACGCGCACGCGCAGCTCCTTCGAGCTCGCCGAGAAGCGTCTTTCGGCCGACAGCCTCAACTTTGGCGGCTCTTCGACCTCCACGGTCAAGGGCGAGAGCCTCGTCGATACCGTCGAGACCCTCAACGCCTATAAGATCGACTGCATCGTCGTGCGCGACAAGCACGCCGGCGCGCCCTACATCGTCACGCAGAACTCGCCCGCGAGCGTCATCTGCGCCGGCGACGGCAAGCACAACCACCCCACGCAGGCCCTGCTCGACCTGTACACCATCTGGGAGCACAAGGGCGACTTCCACGGTCTGAAGGTCGCCGTCGTCGGCGATATCGCGCACTCCCGTGTCTGCGGCTCGCTGATCCCCGCCCTTAAGATCATGGGCTGCGAGACCTACGCCGTCGCCCCCGGCACGCTGCTGCCGCCGGCGCCCGAGGTCCTGGGCTGCGACCACGTGACGAGCGACCTCGATTCCGTCCTGCCCGAGCTGGACGTCGTCTACATGCTGCGCGTGCAGCAGGAGCGCCTCGAGGGTGCCCCGTTCCCGACCATTCGTGAGTACCACAAGCTCTTCGGCCTGACCAAGGACCGCGAGAAGCTCATGAAGCCCGACGCGATCATCTGTCACCCGGGCCCCATCAACCGCGGCGTCGAGTTCGACTCCTATATGGCCGACCACCCGCAACGCTCCGTCATCCTGGAGCAGGTCTACGCCGGTATCTGCGTGCGTATGGCTATCCTGTATCTGCTGCTTGGAGGTGCCGATAATGGCCTTGCTTCTTAAGAATGCCCACGTCGTCGACCCGTCCGTCGAGCTTGACGGTGTCGTTGACGTCCTGATTGACGGCGATAAGATCGCCGAGGTCGGCGAGAATCTCGCCGTCGAGGGAGCCGAGGTCCGCGACCTTTCCGGCAAGTATCTCGTCCCCGGCCTGGTGGATATGCACGTGCATCTGCGCGAGCCTGGCTACGAGGTCAAAGAGGACATCGAGAGTGGCACTCGCGCTGCTGCCAAGGGCGGCTTCACCGGCGTGTGCGCCATGCCCAACACCGATCCCGTCACCGATAACGGCACCGTCGTGGAGTTCGTCAAGTCCCGCGCTGCCGAGGTCGGTCACTGCCGCGTCTATCCGTCGGGCGCCATGACCCGCGGTCTTAAGGGCGAGGCTATGTCCGAGATGGGCGATATGGTCGCCCACGGCGCCGTCGCCTTCACCGACGACGGTCGTGGCGTGCAGGGCGCGGGCATGCTCCGTCGCTGCATGGACTACGGCAAGATGTTCGGCAAGGTCTTTATGAGCCACTGCCAGGACGAGGACCTGGTCGGCCACGGCCAGATCAACGAGGGCAAGGTCTCGACCCGTCTGGCTCTCGAGGGCTGGCCGGCTGCCGGCGAGGAGCTCCAGATCGCCCGCGACATCGAGATTGCCAAGCTGACCGGTGCCAAGCTGCACATCCAGCACATCTCCACCGCTCATGGCCTGGAGCTCGTGCGTGCCGGTAAGGCTGCCGGTATCCAGGTGACCTGCGAGGCTACCCCGCACCACATGTTCCTGACCGAGAACGACCTGGACGAGACCTACAACACCTCGCTCAAGGTCAATCCGCCGCTGCGCACCGACGAGGATGCCGAGGCCATCCGTCAGGGTGTCATCGACGGTACCGTCGACGCTATCGTTACCGACCACGCTCCCCACACCCCGTGGGAGAAGGCCCGCGAGTTCGAGCTCGCGCCCTTTGGAATGATTGGCCTCGAGACTTCGCTGTCGCTCGTGCTCACTGAGCTGGTCAACACGGGCAAGATGAGCGTGAGCCGCATGGTCGAGCTCATGGCCATCAAGCCGCGTGAGATTCTGGGCCTCGATCAGGTTCAGGTCAAGGCGGGCTCTGTCGCCGACCTGACCGTGTTCGACCCCTCCGCAACCTGGACGGTTGGCGAGGACGGTTACGAGTCGCGCGCCGAGAACTCCGGTTTTGCCGGCCGCACGCTCACCGGTCGTGCCACCGATGTATTTGTCGGTGGCAAGCAGACGCTCGCCGACGGCTGCATCTGCTAGCATAGCCTTATCGCTTTTGTGCGCGGCGCCCTTGCGGTGCCGCGCTTTCTGTTCGTTTAGACCATGCAACCGCATGGGGGATTGGAGCGTCTATGCCCACACCTTCCACTGCACGCATGCACGACTTCGAGGTCGTCTCGAACCGGGAGATCGCCGACGGCATCTTCTCGCTCGTCATCTCGGCCCCCAAGCTTGCAAGTGCGCTCAAGCCCGGTCAGTTTGTGAACATCGCCGTCCCCGGCGATGCGTCTTCTCTGCTTCGTGTGCCCTTGAGTTTCTACCGCGCCGACGCCGAGGCTGGCACCGTCGAGCTGTGGTACGCCGTCGTGGGCGACGATACCCGCCGTTTGTCCCAGATGGGCCCTGGCTCCACCTCTAACCTGTTGGGCCCCGGTGGCCGTGGCTGGATGGTACCCGAGGGCACCAGGAAGGCACTGCTCGTCGCCGGTGGCATCGGCGTTCCGCCTGTGCTGTGTCTTGCCGGCATGCTTGCCGAGCAGGGTGTTGATGTGGACGTGTGCCTGGGCTTTGGCACCGCTTCCAAAGTCGTGGGTGTCGATGAGTTCCGCGCGCTGGGCGCCACGGTTAACGTGTGCACCGACGACGGTTCGCTCGGCACGCACGGTTTTTGCACCGATCCTGCCGCAGAACTGCTTGGCGAGGGCGGCTACGACTACGTGGCCAGCTGCGGCCCCGCCGTCATGATGAAGAAAGTCGCCGCCGCTGCCGCTGAGGCCGGTGCGTACTGCGAGGTGTCGCTCGAGCGCATGATGAGCTGCGGCTTTGGCGCCTGCAACACCTGCAATGTCGAGACGGTCGACGGTATGAAGGGCGCCTGCATGTGCGGCCCCGTGTTCGATGCTTCCAAGGTGGTGGTCTTCTAGTGGGTACCGTGAACATGGCCGTCGATTTCGGCGGCGTCAAGATGCAGAACCCCATCAACACCGCAGCCGGTACCTTCGGCTACGGTTGGCAGTTCCAGAATTTCTTCGATGTTTCCCAGCTGGGCGCCATTACCACCAAGGGCTGTGCCGCCGAGCCCTGGCCGGGCAACCCTGCGCCTCGCATGGCCGAGATTCCTGGCGGTATGATCAACTCCGTGGGACTGCAGAACCCCGGTGTCGCCGCCTTTGCCCGTGAGTCCGGCCCGTGGCTCGAGCAGCTGTCCAAGGACGGTTGCCAGGTCATTTGCCAGGTTGCCGGGCACTCCGTTGACGAGTTTGTCCGCGCACTCGAGATGTATGTCGAGCTGTGCCCCTGGGCTGCCGGCTACGAGATCAACGTGAGCTGCCCTAATATTGCCGCCGGCGGTGCCGCCATGGGATCAACGCCCGAGGGCGCCTCTTCCGTTATGGCTGCCTGCCGCAAGGTGACCGATAAGCCGCTGTTCGTAAAGATGGCTCCGGTCAACGTTGCCGAGATTGCCAAGGCTCTCGAGGCCGCCGGCGCCGACGGCCTTTCGGTCATCAACTCCATCCAGGGCATGGCCATCGACGTTCATACCCGCAAGTCCCGCGTGGCCAAGCCCAAGGGCGGCCTTTCGGGCCCGCTGTGCCACCACATCGCCGTGCGCATGGTCTGGGAGGTTGCCCAGGCCGTCGATATCCCCATCAACGGTGTCGGCGGTGTCATGACTGGCGAGGATGCGGCTGAGTTTATCCTGGCCGGCGCCACCTGCGTGTCGGTCGGCATGGCCAACTTCGTCGATCCGTGTGCTTCGCTTAAGATCGCGCATGAGCTCGAGGCCTGGGCCGAGTCCCAGGGCGTAAAGGACATCAACGAGCTGGTGGGTGCTTTCGAATGCTAGAGAATGATGCCCGCGACCGTGTTATCGTCGCCCTCGACTGCGACCGTGAGCGCGCGCTCGAGCTCGCCCACGAGCTTTCGGGCCATGCCGCCTGGCTCAAGGTCGGCATGACGCTCTATTACGCTGAGGGTCCCCAGATCGTCAAGACCTTTAAGGACCTTGGCTTTAAGGTCTTCCTCGACCTTAAGTTCCATGACATTCCGCATCAGGTGCGCGGCGCTGCCCGCTCGGCCTCGCTTGCCGGTGCCGACCTGCTTTCGGTCCACGGCCTGGGCTCGGGTACTATGCTCGCTGCCTGCCGCGAGGGTGCCGAGGAGGCGCGCGAGGACCGCGCCAAGCTCGTCGCCATCACCGTGCTCACGAGCATGAATCAGGATGCCTTGAGCGAGATCGGCGTCGAGTCGCCCGTGGCCGAGGAGGCCGCCCGCTTGGCAAAGCTTGCTCAGGCCAACGGCATCGATGGCATCGTGTGCTCGCCGATGGAGGCTCACGACATGCGTGAGCTGCTGGGTCCTGATGCCCTGATCGTGACTCCGGGTGTGCGTCCGGTGGGTGCCGCCCTTGGTGACCAGTCCCGCGTGGCGACGCCCTCCCAGGCTATCGAGCGCGGCGCAAGCCACATTGTGGTGGGCCGTCCCATCACCGGTGCCGACGATCCGGTTGCCGCCTTTGACGCCATCGTCGCCGAGCTGGTCGAAAACGTCGCGTAAAAGATTCCCCTAAGTCACCACTTTTGGGTCTCATTAGCACAAAATAGCCTCTGTGCCTGCGTAAACTTTCCCATCCTTTGTGTGGAATCGCAGGTCAGGGGCTTAACTTTGGGCGCAGTATATTGCACTTTTTGCGGGTATCGTCTAACCTATGGAGCCGCGATTGGGCATTTTGTACGTTCTACGTGCTAAAATGCTAATTATTGAATCAGATATAACCCAACTATTTGGAGGTACGAATGGCACTCCCTCAGCTTACCGACGAGCAGCGCAAGCAGGCTCTTGAGAAGGCTGCTGCCGCACGTCACGCCCGCGCTGAGCTTCGCGAGCAGATCAAGAAGGGCGAGAAGTCCCTCGAGTCCGTGCTCAACTCCGATGACCCCATCGCTTCCCGCATGAAGGTTTCCACTCTCATCGAGTCTCTCCCCGGTTATGGCAAGGCCAAGGCCGCCAAGATCATGGAGGAGCTCGGTATCTCCGCTTCCCGTCGCGTCCAGGGCCTCGGCGTCCGTCAGCGCGAGCAGCTCCTCGAGCAGCTGACCAAATAAGTGAGCGCTCAGGATTCCAAGCTCTTTGTGATTTCTGGACCGTCAGGCGCAGGCAAGGGTACGCTCGTCACTCGTGTGCGCGAGCGCCGCTCGAACCTGGGCCTGACGGTTTCGGCTACCACGCGAGCACCACGCAAAGGTGAGGTCGACGGCGTCAACTACTTTTTTCTGACGCGCGAGGAGTTCGACCGCCGCGTGGCAAACGGTGAGTTTGTTGAGTGGGCCGAGGTCCACGGTAACTGCTACGGCACGTTGGTGAGCGAGGTCACATCCAAGCTCGCCTCGGGCTCGTCTCTGATTTTGGAGATCGATGTCCAGGGCGCCCTGCAGGTGAAGGAGCGTTTCCCCGAGGCCGTGCTGATCTTTATCAAGCCGCCTTCGCTTGAGGTGCTCCGCGAGCGTCTAGTCGGTCGCGGTACCGAGACGCCCGAGACGATTGAGCTGCGTATGGCAAACGCCGCCGATGAGCTTGCCCTTGCCGACCGCTACGACGACGTCGTGGTGAATGACGATCTCGACCGCGCGACCGATGAGCTCGTTCGCGTTCTCGATATGCATGAAAGGATCTGAGGTCCGTGTCCGTTGTAAAGCCTTGCATTGACGATCTTCTGGAGAAGACCGATCACAACCGCTTCCTGCTCGCTTCGCTTGCCTCCAAGCGCGCCTGCGACATCAATAGCATGCTGCGTGGCCAGCACAACCGCGTGCTTGCCGTCCAGGATGTCGATGACATCACCATCGGGCTTTCCGGTGCCGATACCATCTCGATGGCTATGGACGAGATTGTCGACGGTGACATCTCTTACGACGAGGCCCGTTACGAGAAGGCGCTCGGCCACAAGGTTGCTGAAGCCTAAATGGCGGCTCGCGTCTGCCTGGTCCACTATCACGAGGTTGGACTGAAGGGCAAGAACCGCGCACATTTTGAGCATATCCTCATGGATAACATCGAGGCGGCCTTGGCCGCCTTTTCCGTGAACGCCGTGTCTCGAATTTCCGGTTATATCCTCGTGACCTTTAACGAGCATCAGGCCGACGAGGCGGCGCGTGTCATCCGCACCGTCCCCGGCGTTGCTCGTGTGTCTTTGGCGTATCACACCAACCGCGACCCGCAGGAGTACTGCGCCGCCGCCGTGAAGGCGCTGCGCGAGTTTGGTTCCTTCGATTCGTTTAAGGTGCACGCCAAGCGCTCCAATACTGACTATGAGCTCACCTCGATCGATATCAATCGTCAGGTGGGCGAGGTACTGTGTGAGGCCTTCCCCGATAAAAAGGTTCAAATGCACGACCCCGATGCAATGGTGCACGTACTGGTGGTCCAGGGCAGCGTTTATGTGTACGCGCGCTCTGAGCGCGGCGTGGGCGGTCTGCCGGTGGGTTCTGCCGGCAAGGTCGTGACGCTGCTGTCGTCGGGTATCGATTCTCCGGTGGCGACCTGGATGCTCGCGCGTCGCGGCGCGGTGTGCGTGCCGGTGCATTTCTCCGGTCGTCCGCAGACGCCCGATACGAGCGAGTATTTGGTGCAGGACATCATCCGTGCGCTTGCGCCGGGTGTCCAGATCGGTCGTCTGTACGTGGTGCCGTTTGGCGACTGCCAGCGTGAGATTTCGGTTACCTGCCCCAGCAACCTGCGCGTGATCATGTACCGCCGCATTATGTATTCGGTTGCTGAGCGCATTGCACACATCGAGGGTGCCAAGGCTATCGTTACGGGCGAATCGCTTGGGCAGGTTGCCTCCCAGACGCTTGAGAACATCATGGCCGTCAACGAGGCCGTGAAGATCCCCGTGTTCCGTCCTCTCATCGGTTCGGACAAGCAGGAGATCATCGCACGTGCCGAGGAGATCGGTACATTCGATATCTCGACTGAGGCCGCTCCCGACTGCTGCACGCTGTTTATGCCGCGCCGTCCCGAGACGCACGCTAAACTCGATGCCGTGCATGAGGCCTGGGAGTTGTTCGATCATGAGGAGATGATCGAGCGCCTGCTTAAGCAGACCGAGTACATCGACTTCGAGAGCAACACGTACAAGGCCCCTAAGACCTTAAAACGCAAACATTCGGAGCTTGCTCCGCGTGAGATTTACCAAGATCACGAATAAATTTGTGCATAGACCGACGATGCGCCTGCATCGTCGGTCTTTTGCTATCTGGGCATTAGGCGATAAACGGTTCATTTGTCGACGTTTGCCTGAATAAATGGACATTATTGCGCAAGGTTTTGGTCAGCTTTTGGTTTGACCGCGAAAACCGGTTTTGGGGCGTGGCTGTTGCGGAGCTCCTTTCCTGACACGATGGTGTTGGGAGGTTTTGCTATGGCGCAGCGCGAACAACATGAACGAGTCAAAAAGATGGACCGCTGGGCGGGCAAACTGCTCGGTCATAAGGCAGTGGTGATGGCGATACTGGTCGTCATTGCGATGGCGAGTGGACTGGCAATGGCGAACCTTGGCGGCAGTGCCGGCGGCGTGTCGTTTGAGCGTACTGATGGTTCGGGCTCGTTAGTGGAGCCGGGATCCGGCGATGCCTCGAGCGGAAAGACATCCGAAGGCTCTTCGACTAAGGCTTCTGCCGCGGCAGAGGTCTATGTCGATGTCGATGGCGCCGTTGTGTCGCCCGGCGTATATCGTCTCAAGGACGGCGCGCGGGTGGCTCAGGCGATTGATGCCGCCGGCGGGCTGGCGCCCGAGGCAGACGTCACGGGGCTCAATCGGGCATCTAAGGTCGTCGATGGACAGAAGATTCACGTTCCAACGGTAGGGGAGCAGCAGGCGTCCATTGCGGAAGCCGGTGTTGATGTTGGGGCTTCCGCATCGTCGGGCGTTAGTGGCGCAACAGGTCTAGTAAACATCAATACGGCAAGCGCAGAAGAGCTGCAGACGCTCTCGGGCATCGGCCCCTCCATGGCCCAGTCGATTATCGATGAGCGGACAAAGAACGGTGCTTTCGCCTCGGTTGACGATCTGATGCGTGTGTCGGGAATCGGCGAGAAGAAGCTTGCCAAAATCAAAGATTGCATCTGCGTATGAGTGCGACCGAGCGCGAGCACGTGATGCCTCCGCGGCCCCTGATTCCGTGGACGATGGCCCTGTGTGCCGGCATGTGCATGAGCTGCGTCTTGGTGCTCAACATAGCCGCTGATGCGCTGCTGAGGGAGCGGGCGCCGGCGGTCGGGCCGCTATGGGCCATTCCCGTTGCGGCAGCGGTATTCGTTGTGCTGGCTCAATCTTGTGCGCGGCTTGCCCCTTGGAAGCGGTGGCTGTATGCCGCTTCCGTCGGTCTCGTGGCGGGAGCGGTCGTCTCGGCGTGGTGGGCCGTGGATGTGCTCAGTGCCTCGAAGGCGCTCGATGGTCGAGCGGCAAGCAGCCTCGAGTTTGTCGTGCAGGGTGACCCATCCATAAACGACGACGTGTATTCCTATACCTGCGAGGCACGCGCGGACGGTAAGAACTTGGCAACGGTTCGCCTATCGTGTGATCGTGAGCTCAAGGTCGGGGCGCACGTGCGTGTTATCGGTCGCGTTTCACGTTTTGAGAACGATGCATATGGACGATCGCGCGTGCTCCGAGGCGAGGCGCGCAAGGTTAAAGCCGTTCGGATTGTGTCGGTCGATGAGGGTTCTCCGGGGCCGCTGCTTCGGCTGCGAAATGGGCTGCTTGCGTCCATCGCGCCTGCGACCGACCCGGCGCGTGCGCTCATAGCCGGTGTCGTCTGCGGTCGTTCGGCCGAGCTGCGCGTCCAGCCGGCGGGCGACTGGTTTTCGGTGACGGGAACGGCGCATCTTATCGCCGTCTCGGGCAGCCATTTGGCCATCGTGGGGTTTGTAATCGAGGGTGTATTGCAAAAGATTCGGTGCCCACGTTGCCTTCAGCGGGCGATATTGGCGATAACGCTTGTGGGTTACGCTGCCTTTACTGGCGCGTCTCCCTCGGCCGTGCGTGCGTGCTGTATGGTGTTCGCGACGCTTGTCGTAAACGGCGCGGGGCGTCGCCGGCACGGCGCATCGGCACTCTTCGTAACCATGTCCATCTTTGTGCTACTGCGGCCGACGGTGCTGTTCGAGATGGGCTTTCAGCTTTCATGTGCCAGCGTCTTTGCCATTCTGTGCTTTTGCCCCTATGCGACCTACGCTTTGAGTGAGCTGGGTGTGCCATCGGGCGTTGCCAGCATGCTTTCCGTCACGCTGTGCTCGCAACTGGCGACACTTCCCATTACCATTCCTGCCTTCGGTACATTCTCGCTCATTGCTCCGTTGGCAAATGCGGTCATCGGTCCGGTTGTGAGCGTATTGCTCGCTGTGTCGATCGTGCTGGCTCCCTTTTCGCTCGTGGGACCGTTGCGGACTTGGGCTCTCGTTGTGCCCATGATTGCCGCCCGTTGCGCGCTGTTCTTCGAGCAGCTGTTTGCCGCCATGCCGGGTGCATCCGTGGGCGTGCCGCCCGATAGCATGTGGATTTACCTAGTGCCGTGTTTGCTGGCGGTTCTGCTGGTCTGGTGGCCGCGTCCCCGTGTACGTCCTATGGCGGTGGGGCTTGCATGCCTGGTGCTCTTGGCTGCGATTCCGTACGTCTATTGGGATCGATTTGCTCCGCCTTCGGTGACGGTGCTCGATGTGGGCCAGGCCGATGCGATTCTTATCCGCCAAGGCGGCGCAGTAGCTCTCGTCGACTGCGGGCTCGACGAGCGTGTGGTTGCGGCGTTGGTTCGCAATAACGTGCACCATATCGATGCCGTCTTTGTGACGCATTGGGATGAGGACCACTGGGGTGGTTTGCCTGCCGTGCTCGAACAGTTTTCGGTCGGAACGATTGCCGTGGCGGCGGATGCGCTGGAGGATGCTCCTGCCGAGGTATTGAACCGACCTGGCGTGGAGTATCGGCAGGTGCGCCGTGGGGATACGGTCGACATCGGCTCATTTTGCGCTCGCGTGATGTGGCCATTCGAGTTCGTGGATGGCGAGGGAAATGAGGACTCGCTTGTCCTGCTGCTCTCTTATGTTCAGGAAGGCAAGGGCCTGCGAATACTTCTCACCGGTGATGCCGAGCTCGACCAAGAGCGGGAATTCGTGCAGGAGGTGGGGGATATCGATGTCCTTAAACTTGGGCATCACGGCTCCAAGGTTTCAGTCGATGGCGAGTTGCTGGACGTCCTGAAGCCCGAGCTTTCCCTCGCAAGCGCCGGTGAGGGGAATCGATACGGCCATCCGTCCGATGCCTGCATCGATGCCGTTAAGGAAGCGGGTGGTGTGTTCGCGTGTACCATCGAACACGGCGACATTACCGTCACACCGACTGCGAATGGCTTTGCGATGCGATGCCAGCGACCGTGACGACGTCGTTGGCGTGTGGTGGGCCCCTGGGCTAGAATGGCACGGAACGAATACGAAGGCCTGCGGGAGGGGAGCGCAATGTCCGAAACCGGTTTGCTGCCGGCATATCTGATCGTCGGTACCGACGGAGTCAAGCGCGACCACGCCGTCTCGCGTATGAAAGCGCGTCTGGAAAAATCGGGTATGGTCGAGTTCAACCTCGACGAGCGAGACATGACCAAGGACCCCGATATCGAGTCCATTATCGGATCGCTTAACACCTTTCCGATGGGCAGCGAGTTTCGTCTGGTAATCCTCGATGGCTGCTCAAAGCTCGCCAAGGCGGTCTCGGAGCCGCTCGTTGGGTATCTGGCGAGTCCCAGCCCAACAACGGTCTGCCTCATCATCGCTGACTCACTTGCCAAGAATACGCGCCTGTATAAGGCAATCGCCAAGATCGACAAGAAGGCTATCGTCGATTGCTCGGGTACCAAGCGCTGGGAACTGCCGCGCCGTGTTCAGCAGATGGCGACGCAGCGCGGTAAGTCGATTTCGACGGCGGCCGCCGAGGAGCTCGTCTCGCGTTCGGGCGAAAACACGCGCATGCTCGATAACGACTTGGCCAAGCTTGCCCAGATGGTCGAGTCGCCCCAGATTGAACTTGCCGATGTTGATCGCTGGATTGTACGTACGGCCGAGGTCCAACCCTGGGACTTCCTCAACGCCGTCTCGGCTCGCGATATGCGGCGTTCGCTCGAGCTCTTTAAGCTCCTGCCCTCCAAGAGCTACGTGTGGACTTACACATTGCTGTGCGGTCGCATTCGCGAGCTTATCGTCGCCAAGGCGCTCGACGCGCGTGGGCAGGGTCGCGAGCTGGCCGCAACGCTCAAGCTCCAGTCCTGGCAGGTCAAGAATCACCTTACCTGGGCGCGTCGTTTTTCGATGACCGAGCTCGTCGCAGCGCTCGAGGGTGCCGTTGATGTGGAGCTCGCGCTCAAGGGTTCGGCCGATTCTCAGACGGCGCTTTTGCTCTGGATTACGAACATCTTGAGAAAATCGTGATGATACCTGCCTATTTGACAAATTCGTTCTATCCCTTTGAGAGGGAGCGTGCTATAGTAGGCGCTTGCATGACCTCACCGTGTCTCAGAGGTGTCATACATTTTTTGCAAGGAACTCGAAAGGAACTCCAGAAGTGGCAAACATCAAGTCTCAGAAGAAGCGTATCCGCACCAATGAGGCAGCTCGCATGCGTAACAAGGCTGTCAAGTCCGAGCTCAAGACGCTGACCAAGCACGTCCAGTCCGCCGTCGCCGAGGGCGACGCCGAGAAGGCCCAGGCTGCCCTCAAGACCGTCACCAAGCGTCTCGACATGGCTGCCGCCAAGCATGTTATCCACAAGAACCAGGCTTCCAACCGCAAGTCCGGTCTTGCCAAGCTCGTGAACAGCATCAACGCCTAAGTTGTAAATTTCACACCACACAGATTACGCGCATAAATGGAGCCTGTTTTATGGAACAGGCTCCATTTTTTGTACCGCTCGGGTAAGATAGTCCGCATGAATACTTCAATTGACATTTCCCACATCCGCAACTTCTCGATCGTTGCGCATATCGACCATGGCAAGTCCACGATCAGCGACCGCATCCTCGAGCTCACCCATACCGTCGACGAACGCGACATGGAGTCGCAGCTGCTCGACACCATGGATATCGAGCGCGAGCGCGGCATTACGATCAAGTCCAATGCCGTCCGCGTTTCCTATGACGCCGACGATGGTGAGACGTATCAGTTCAATCTGATCGATACGCCGGGCCACGTGGACTTTACCTATGAGGTCTCGCGCTCGCTGGCAGCCTGTGAGGGCGCGGTACTCGTTGTCGACGCCACGCAGGGCGTCGAGGCGCAGACCGTTTCCAACGCGACGCTCGCCATGAACGCCAATCTGGACATTGTGCCGGCCATCAACAAGATCGACCTGCCCTCGGCCCATCCCGATGAGGTTAAGACCGAGATCGAGGATGACCTGGCGATCCCTGCCGATGATGCTGTGTGCGTCTCGGGCAAGACCGGCGAGGGCATTCACGATCTGCTGGAGTCCATTGTCTTTTTGATTTCGCCGCCTAAGGGCGATGCAAACGCTCCGCTCAAAGCGCTCATTTTGGATTCGTACTTTGACGAGTATCGCGGTGTGGTGGCTACGGTGCGCGTCTTCGATGGTTCCATCAAAAAGGGCGATACCCTGCTTATGATGCAAGCCAAGGGCGACTTTTTGGTCGACGGCGTGGGCGTCAAGCGTCCTGCCGAGACCCCGGTCGACGCGCTGACGGTCGGCGAGGTCGGATATGTGGTCACGGGCTTGAAGGATCCCGAGGCCGTTCGCGTGGGCGATACCCTTACGTGGGCGTCGAACCCCTGCCCCGAGCCGCTTCCCGGTTATCGTGAGGCCAAGCCCATGGTCTATACGGGCCTGTTCCCGATCGACAACAAGGACTACGAGAACCTGCGTGACGCGCTCGATAAACTGCACGTCAACGACCCGTCGTTGGTGTGGGAGCCCGAGACCTCGGTGGCGCTCGGCTTTGGCTTCCGCGTGGGCTTCCTGGGCCTGCTGCACATGGAAGTCGTCAAGGAACGCCTGGAGCGCGAGTTCAACCTGGACCTCATTGCCACGAGTCCCTCGGTTGACTATCACGTCTACAAGACCGACGGCGAAATGATCGATGTCCGCAGTCCGCAGGACCTTCCCGAGGCCACACGCATCGATCGTATCGAGGAACCCTACCTCAAGGCAAAGATCATCTGCCCGCCTGAGTACACGGGTGCCGTCATGCAGCTCGCCATCGAGCACCGCGGCGTCACAACCGACATGATCCACCTGACGAGCAAATCGGTCGAGATGCGCTTCGATATGCCGCTCGCCGAGCTCATCTTGGACTTCTTCGATCAGCTCAAGAGCCGCACCAAGGGCTATGCCTCGCTCGACTACGAGTTCAACGAGTACCGTCCCTCCGAGCTCGTGAAGCTCGATATTTTGCTTTCGGGCGACGAGGTGGACGCGCTTTCGTTTATCGTCCATAAGGACAAGGCATATGGCCTGGCCCGTGGCCTGTGCGACAAGCTCAAGGAGATCATCCCGCGTCAGCTGTTCGAGGTGCCCATCCAGGGTGCTATCGGCAACAAGATCATCGCCCGTTCCACCGTCAAGGCGCGTCGCAAGGACGTTCTTGCTAAGTGCTACGGCGGCGATATCTCGCGTAAGCGCAAGCTGCTCGAGAAGCAGAAAGAGGGCAAGAAGCGTATGAAGGCCATCGGATCGGTCGAGGTCCCGCAGGAGGCGTTTATGGCGATCCTCAAGGTGGACGAGTAGGTCCATGGCGCTTTCTGAATACAGCAAGCGGCTGCTGGGTGCCTATGCCGAGCAGCCGTTCCTTATGGCTCCCATGGCGGGCGTGACCGACCCCGCCTATCGCATCATGTGTCGCCGCCGCGGTGCCAACCTTGCCTACAGCGAGATGGTGAGCGTGGCGGGTCTTGCCTATGCCAGCAACAAGACCTGGCGCCTGGTGCTACCGGCCGACGAGGAGCAGCAGATTTGCGTGCAGCTCTTTGGCTCCAAGCCCGAGCAGTTTGCGAGCGCCGTCGTCGCCGTCGAGGAGCGCGTTGGCGATCGCCTGTCGCTCATCGATATCAATATGGCATGCCCCGCCCGCAAGGTTGTCACCAAGGGCGAGGGTTCGGCGCTCATGCGCACGCCCGACCTGGCGGAGAAGATCGTCGAGGCCACGGTTGGCGCGGCGCACGTGCCCGTGACCGTCAAGATTCGCAAGGGCTTTTATGCCGAGGACCGCAATGCCGCGACATTTGCCCAGATGCTTGAGAGTGCAGGGGCTGCCGCAGTCGCCGTGCATGGTCGTTGCGCCACGCAGCTCTACACGGGCCAGGCCGATTGGTCGGTCGTCGATGAGGTTGCCGACGCTGTCGAGATTCCCGTGATTGGTTCGGGCGATGTGTTCTCGGCCGAGGACGCTGCTGAGCATCTGCACGGCTCGGGTGCCAGCGCGGTGTTTATCGCGCGCGGCATCTACGGCAATCCGTGGGTGTTCGGCGATGCCCGAGCCCTTGCACTCGATGGCACGCCGGTTCCTTCTCGCTCCTCGGTCGAGCGCCTGGAGGCTCTGCGCGAGCACCTGACGTTGACGCACGAGCTTCTGCCGCTCATGTCGCGTGCTCGCACGTACGCAAGCTGGTACTTAAAGGGCATGCCCCATGCCGCCGCCTGGCGCGCTCAGGTGGTGCGTTGCTCTACGTACGAGGAGTTTATGGCGCTGGTCGATGATATCGAGCGCGACGTGGTGGCCTGCGAGGCCGCGCTTGCCGCCGGCGAGTCGGTGCCTGCTCATCCGCTGGAGGCCTAACGGTGGCCGTTACCGCGCTGTACGTGCACGTGCCGTTTTGCGCTCAAAAGTGCCGGTACTGCGACTTTGACTCGCGCAGCTTTGCTGCGTGTGATTTGGATGCCGCGCTTGATTCCTATTTTGAGCAGTTGTATGCGCGCCTCGATTCCTTTGGCGACGCCGGGGCGCTTGCGCAGGTCCGCACGGTCTATACTGGCGGCGGCACGCCATCGCTGGCAGGGGAGCGCTTGGTGGAACTTGCCCGGCGTATCTCCATGTGGTGCAAACCCGTTGAATTTACTTGCGAAGCCAATCCTGAGTCCCTGACCGCTGAGCTCGCCTCAGCGCTTGCCGAGGCGGGTGTCACGCGCATCTCTCTGGGCGCGCAAACCCTCGACAATACCGAGCTGGCTGCTATTGGCCGCATTCACGATGCCAATCGGGCACTTGCGGCTATCGCGACGGTGAAGGACGCTGGCCTCGATGCGTCGTGCGACCTGATGTGCGGCCTTCCCGGGCAGACGGCCGCAAGCTGGCGGAGCACGCTCGATGGCGTGCTGGCGGCGGCGCCGCATCATGTATCGGTGTACCCGCTCACGCTCGAGGAGGGCACACCACTCTATCGCATGGCATGCCGTGACGAGTCGCTTGAGCCCGATGAGGATTTCCAGGCCGCATGCATGGACGTTGCGCGCCAGCGGCTGAGTTCGGCCGGCTACCATCCGTATGAGGTGGCGAGCTACGCGCTCGATGGGCATGAATGTGCCCATAATATCGCCTACTGGACTGGTCGGGGCTACCTGGGCCTGGGTCGTTCTGCCGCGGGCATGCTCGACGACGAGGATTTCGACCGCTTGGCTGGACTGTTTCCCGGCGTGGCTCCCCGTGGTGACTTTCACCGCGTGCGTTTGGTACAACGCGACGATGCCGCGACGATGTTTGATGCCGAGTATCTGTCGCGGCGCGAGGCGGCGGCCGAGGACCTGATGCTCGCTTGTCGCATGACGCGCGGTGTTGATTCCGACCTGTTGGTTCGCGCGTCTCGTGTCATCCCTGCCGATGAACTGGCAGCGGCTTGTGATCGCGCTCTTGAGCTTGGGCTTGCCACTTGGGTGCCCGAGCACGGTGATACCCATGCGGGGCCTATCGCCTCTGTCGATGTCATCGCTGGCTGCTCCTGTGCCCGTCTGGCGCCGACCCATCTGGGCTGGCTCGATGGAAATGTTCTGTTCGAGCTGTTTTGGGATCTAGCTTAGGCCGCTCGGGTAGAATTACCGGAATATATACGCTGCTGTGAGCAGGAGGTTGCCGCGCATGGCGACGATGAACGAAAAAGATTACTACGAGATTCTGGGTGTCTCCAAGGACGCCACCTCGCGTGATATTCAAAAGGCCTTCCAGCAAAAGGCCCGTAAGCTCCATCCGGACGTCAATAAAGAGCCGGATGCCGAGGAAAAGTTTAAAGAGGTTTCCGAGGCCTACGCCGTGCTTTCGGATGAACAAAAACGTGCGCGCTACGACGCCATGCGTTCTGGCAATCCCTTTGCCGGTGCTCCTACGGCTTCGCCCTATGGTGGCGGCTACGCCGGCAGCACGGGCTATGGCAATCCCTTTGAGGGCGGCTTTCCCTTTGGTGGCGCCTGGGGCCAGCAGCGTCGCGGCCAGGCTGCCTACAATCCCGAGAACGGCGCCAACGTGGTCGTCGATATCAAACTCGACGCCAAGGAGGCCAAGGGCGGTGCCCGCAAGACCGTCCGCTACACGCGCTTCGATACCTGTAGCAACTGCGGCGGCTCGGGCTCCGTTTCGTCTGAGCATGCCCATACCTGCCCGAGCTGCGGTGGCCGCGGGCACATCGACGTCGACTTGTCCTTCCTGTTTGGTGCGGGCACGTTCCAGTCGGTCTGCCCCGAGTGCGGCGGTTCCGGTAAGGTCGTGGCCGACCCCTGCCCCGATTGCGGTGGCAGCGGTCGTACTCGCGTAACCTCCGAGCAGACGATTGAGTTTCCTGCCGGCACGCACGATGGCGACGAGGTCCGCATTAGCGGCATGGGTCACGCCGGCACTAACGGTGCCGCTGGCGGTGATCTAGTCGGCCGTGCCCATGTCGAGTCCGAGCGCTTGGAAGGCAAAGCTCGTACCGGTTTTTACCTGATGGGCATCGTGGCGCCGTTTTTGGTACTCTCGGCCATCTCGGGCGTGTTCTCGGCCTTTGCCGTGATGTGCTTTATTCCGTTTACCATGGGCCTGTTCATGGTGCTTTCGGACGGCGTGCTTCATCGCAGCCTGCTGTGGTGGAAGCGCGGTGCGATGCAGTTTGCCAACGGTTTTGCCAATGGCTTCATGTTCGCGCTCGTGTCGGTTTGGTTCGCGAGCTGCTCGCAACGGGCCATGCTTTCGCCTTACGGAATGCAATAACATCAAACCCTCTGTTTGCGGTTGGCCCAGCTTGGGTATAGGACGCACTGTGACAATAATGAAAGTCGGAAGGATTCGGTCGTGTCGGAAAATAGGGATTACTACGAGGTACTTGGCGTCGACAAGGATGCCGACGCGCGGACGATTAAGCGCGCGTTTCTAAAGAAGGCCCGTACCGTACACCCGGACGTTTCGGACGACCCCGAGGCCGAGGCCAAGTTCAAGGAGCTCAACGAGGCCTATTCCGTTCTTTCCGATGAGCAGAAGCGTGCTAACTACGACCGTTACGGCACTGCCGACGGCCCTGGTGGTTCGGGCTACGTCGATATCAACGATATCTTTGGTGGTATGGGCATGGACGACTTGTTCTCGTCGTTTTTTGGCGGCGGTGCCGGCGGTGGCGCCCGCAGCCGTCGCGAGCGTCGTCGCGGTCGTGACATGGCCATCTCGCTTTCGGTGACGCTCGAGGAGGCGGCGCTCGGCTGCAAAAAGACAATCAGCTATGACCGCCTTGCTCCCTGCGAGGACTGCAACGGTACCGGTAGGGCCGAGGGTGCACAGGAAAAGCAGTGCAGTCGCTGCCACGGTACGGGCTACGTCACGACGGTTCAGCGATCGTTTTTGGGCCAGGTTCAGTCTTCCTCGCCTTGCCCCGACTGCCATGGCGAGGGCACGGTTATCGACCATCCCTGCGAGACCTGCGACGGTCGGGGCCGCACGCCTTCGCACGAAAAGATCGACATCGATATTCCCGCCGGCGTTTCGACCGGTCGCCAGCTGCGTGTGAGCGGCTTTGGCGAGGCCGGCCTTCGCGGCGAGCCTTCGGGCGACCTGATTGTCAACGTGCGCGTTGCCGACCATGAGCGCTTTAAGCGCAACAGTGACGACCTGTACCTGGTGAGCGATATCTCGATTGCGCAGGCTGCGCTTGGCTGCGAGATCGAGGTCGAGGGCATTATGCCCGACGAGGTCGTTAAGGTGACGGTTCCCGCCGGCGCCCAGTACGGCGACACCGTGAGCGTCAATAATTACGGCATGCCGCGTATCGGCGGTGGCGGTTCGCGCGGTCGTCTGGTCGTGCAGCTGCGCGTGGTCGTCCCCACCAATCTCTCCAACAAGCAGCGCGAGCTGCTTCGCGCCTTTGCCGACGAGATGGGCGATGACGTCGCATCCGGTAAGAAGTCGGTGACCGACCGTATCAAGAGTGCCCTCGACGACATCCTCGATTAAGGAGCCCGTGTGCTCGCACCTCATATCTCTGTTGTCAACCTCGGTTGTCGTGTCAACCGGGTTGAGTCCGACCGTATCACTGCCGATCTTATGCGCTTGGGTTTTGCAATGGTGGAGCCCCAGGATGCAGAGCTGATCGTCATTAACACCTGTGCCGTGACGGGGGAGGCCGAGGCCAAGACCCGTAAGGCCGTCCGCCATGCGCTGGCCTATCCGGGCGAGCCTTACGTGGTCGTAACCGGCTGCGTCGTCAACTTGCATCCCGAGGAGTTGCTGGAGCTCTCCGATCGCGTGATCGCCGAACCGTCCAAGATTGACGTCGCCGAGCGCGTCTGCGAGGTGCTGGGTGTCGAATCCGATAGCGTGCCCGCCTGCAGCGATGGCGACGTGGTCGATGCGCTCGGTCGTTCGCGGCTGGGCGTGAAGATCCAGGATGGCTGCAACCACCGCTGTACCTATTGCATCGTGTGGAAGGCCCGCGGCCCCGAGCGTTCCGTGCCCGTCGAGTCCGTTCTCGAACAGGTGCGCGAAGCCCAGGAGGCCGGCGTGCCCGAGGTGGTGCTGACCGGTGTGAACCTGGGTGCCTACGATGGCAAGAGCGCGACCGACGAGCATGTCGAAATCGATGAGCTGCTCGAGGCCATCATGGAGCGCACGACTATTGCGCATGTGCGCATTTCCTCGGTCGAACCCATGGATATCTCTGAGCGCCTGCTTAAGGTTATGGCGCGCTATCCGCAGCGTATTGCCCCGTTTTTGCACCTGCCCGTACAGTCCGGCTGTACGGCGACGCTGCATCGCATGGGCCGTCCCTATAGTGCCGAGGCCTTTGAGGACACGGTGCGCATGATTCGCGCCATCCTGCCGCAGGCGTCTCTTTCGTGCGACGTCATCGTCGGTTTTCCTGGTGAGACGGACGAGGAGTTCGAGGAGTCGCTGGCGCTGTGCCGCCGCGTGGGGTTCTCGCGTATGCACGTGTTCCGCTACAGTAAGCGTCCCGGTACCCTTGCTGCCGACATGCCCGACCAGGTGCCGCCCGAGGTTATGGCCGAGCGCAGCCGCCGTATGCGAGACGCGGCGCAGGAGCTCGCTATTGCCGATGCTCGTCATCGCGTGGGCACTGTCGAGCGTGCCGTGCTCGAGTATGGTGACAACCTGACGCTCGGTTCGTTCCATCATGCCCGTCTTGACGATACCTGTGGACTTACAGCCCCGTGCCTGCTCGATGTTGCTATCATCGGAGTCGATGATTCCGGCTTGGTCCATGCGCGCAGGGAGGTCCATGGAAGCCTCGAAGATTAGACTTACCGTTCCCGAGGGAGTTGATCCCTCGCGTGTTTTGGGCGCCGGCGACGGCGTCCTTCGTGCGCTCGAGAGCTTGGTTCGCGCTCACGTGGTTGCCCGTGGCGATAGGATCTCCGTGAGCGGCGACCCGGACGAGGTCGAGCTCGTGGCTCGCTTTTTCGAACATGCTTTTCGCGAGGCGGCGGCCGGTCGTACCCTGTCTGCCGACGATGTCTCGCGTTGCCTGGCCGTCTTGCGCGACGGCGAGCATGAGGCCACATCGCTTCGCGATGACGTGCTGCTTTCATACCGCGGTCGTGTCATTCGTCCCAAGACGCTTGGGCAAAAGCGCTATGTGGATGCCATTCGCTCGCATACCATCACCTTTGGCTTGGGTCCTGCCGGTACCGGTAAGACCTATCTGGCCATGGCGCTCGCCGTTGCCGCGCTCAAGCGCCATGAGGTGGGCCGTTTGATCTTGACGCGTCCGGTTGTCGAAGCAGGGGAGAACCTGGGCTTTTTGCCCGGCACCCTCGAGGAAAAGATCGATCCGTACATGCGCCCGCTCTACGATGCCCTTTTTGACATGATGGATCGTGAGCGCACCGATGAGCTTATGGAGCGCGGCGTGATCGAGATCGCCCCGCTCGCCTACATGCGCGGTCGTACGCTGAGCGATGCTTTCGTGGTGCTCGACGAGGCGCAAAATACTACGCCCGAGCAGATGAAGATGTTCCTGACACGCCTTGGATTCAACTCCAAGTTCGTGATTACCGGCGACCTCAGCCAGCGCGACCTGGTGGGTCGTCGTGGTGGCTTGGCGGATGTCGAGAAGATTTTGGGCCGTGTCGACGATGTGGCGTTTGCACACCTGGAGCGCGCCGATGTGGTGCGCCATGCCCTGGTGGGTCGTATCGTTGAGGCATACGATGCTTATGATGACGTGCGTGAGCAGCGCTCGCGCGACCGAAAGGAGTCCCGTTGAGTGTATTGATCAGCAACGATGCCGAGCTCGATACGCTGCTCGACGCGCAGGAAGTGGAGCACATCTGCGAGGTTGTGCTTGCCGCCGAGGGCGTTGAACGTGAAGTCGAGATTTCCCTTTCGTATGTCGACGAGGACGAGATGCACGAGCTCAACCACGAGTGGCGTGGCATCGACCGCACCACCGATGTGCTCTCGTTTGAATGCGACTCGGCCTTTGACGAGGATATTCCCGCCGACGAGACGCTCGAGCTCGGCGATATCATCTTGGCCCCGCAGGTCATTGCCCGTCAGGCCCCCGGCTTTGGCAATAGCCCTGCCGACGAGTGCCGCCTGATGCTCGTACACGGCATGCTGCACCTGCTGGGGTATGACCATATCGAGGACGACGAGGCCGAGGTCATGGAGGCCCGCGAGGACGCCATCCTGCGCGATCTGGCGCTCGAGCGCGGCGAGGACCCCAAGCTAGTCCACGTCGGCCCCATCACCAACCACGCCCACGACTAGGAGCCGTCTATGATTCCCGGATCGAACAAGGACCATCCGTCCTTTTTAAAGTCGTTTTCTTACGCCATGGAGGGCTTCGTCACCGCCGTCAAGACCGAGCGCAACATTAAGGTCATGCTCGTGGCGGGCGTGTGCACCGTCATTGCCGGCTGCATCGTGGGGCTCGACATTGCCGAGTGGGCCACGATTATCATCTGTTGTGGCCTGGTGATTCACGGCGAGCTGTGCAACACCGCTATGGAGGCTATCGTCGACCTAGCGACCCAGGAGCTCCATCCGCTGGCCAAGCGTGCGAAGGACATCGCCGCCGCCTCTGTATACGTTCTTTCAATCACCGCCGCGATTGTGGGCGTGCTGGTATTTGCCCACGCGCTCGGCTTTATTTAGAAAGGGATTCCCATGTCCGACAATATGCAGTCTACCGATGAGATTTTGGACGACGAGTCCCCGGATGCTAAGGCGACCGAGGCCTATGAGGAAGTCGAGGAGTTCGACCCGTTTGAGGGCATGAGCGACGAGGAGCTCGACGCCCTGTGCGATGAGGACGACAGCCTCGCGGGCTTTGGCGACGTTGAGCCCGGTTTCCGCAGTGGCTTCGTGGCCTTGGTCGGCCGCCCCAACGCCGGTAAGTCAACGCTGCTCAACGCCTGCTATGGCAAAAAGGTCGCCATCACCTCGCCGGTGGCCCAGACGACCCGCCGCCGCATGCGCGCCGTCGTCAACCGCCCCGGCTACCAGCTGGTCTTTGTCGATACCCCGGGTATCCACAAGCCCAAGGACGGTCTAGGGTCCGAGCTGAACAAGAGCGCGCTGTTCGAGCTGAACGATGTCGATGTTGTCGCGTTTTTGATTGATGCCACCAAACCGATCGGCAGGGGAGACGCCTGGGTTGCCGAGCGTGTCAAGAATGCCCGTTCCAAGAAGGTCCTGGTGCTCACCAAGGCCGATGAAGCCGACCCCGCACAGGTCATGGAGCAGCTTAAGGCCGCCCACGAGCTTATGGAATATGACGACGAGATCGTGACGTCGTCGGTCAAGAACTTTAACGTCGATGCCTTCATCGAGACCGTTGCGCACTTTTTGCCCGAGGGTCCGCGTTGGTTCCCCGAGGACATGGGTACCGACGCTTCCGACGAGACGCTCGTTGCCGAGTTTGTGCGCGAAAAGGTCTTGCGCCGCACCCGTGATGAGATTCCGCACTCCGTTGGCGTTATTTGCGATGCGCTCGAGCAGACCAAGAAGGTGCTGCGTGTGCACGCCACCATTTATGTCGAGCGTGAGGGCCAAAAGGGCATCATCATCGGCAAGGGCGGCGAGATGATCAAGCATATCGGTATCGACGCCCGTCGCGATCTTGAGCGCATCTTTGGCACGCAGGTCTTTTTGGAGTTGGACGTGAAGGTCAAGGCCGGTTGGCGCGACGACGAGGCTCAGATTCGCCGTTTTGGCTACAACGCCGAGGACTAAGGACGCGCAGCGCGCATGGCAGGCTCCCGGACATATCGCACGAAGGTGCTCGTGCTCGACAAGACCAAGCTCAAAGAGACCGATCTGATTCTGACGATGCTTGACGAGCGGGGTCGCCAGGTTCGTGCCGTGGCAAAGGGGGCCCGCAAACCCGGTGGGCGCTTGGCGGCGCGCTGCGAATTATTCTGTACCGTCGATATGCTGCTCGCACATGGACGCTCGCTCGACGTTGTTTCTCAGGCCGAGCTTTTGGAAGCGCCGGTTGGCGCCGCGCCCGATTACGAGACGACCTGCGCCGCAAGCGCGATTGCCGAGGTCGCGCGCGTGTGCTCATTCGAGGACGCCGAGGACCCGTTTACCTTTGCCATCACGCAGCGGGCGCTCACGCTTGTCGGCTGCGGGCTCGACTCGGCACATATGGACCTGCTCGTGGCGGCCTTTGTCTTTAAACTTCTGTCGCACGTGGGCTATCGACCCGATTTTTCGGCCTGCGTGCTGTGCGGAGACCCCATGCTGTCGTACTTTTCGCCCCAGGCGGGCGGGCTCATGTGCGGTTCGTGCGCGTCGAGCGTTCCGGGTGCCGAGCTGGTTTCGACCGGTGAGGTCGCGTGGCTGCGCGCCCTCATGTCCATGACCTTCGATGCACTCATGGTCGAGCGAATCGACCCGCATACGGCGGCGTTCTTGCTCGGGCTTTCGCATGTGTGGGCTGCGACGCACACCGACCAGCGCCTCCGTGCGATGGAATTCATGTTGGGTCGGTGATGATGCGCATGGGCGGTCTGCTTGTGGTAACATACCGACCTGTTGGTACCTCGACCTTGGATGCTCGCTCCACCGACGGCTTCCCAGTCCGAGGCGAATAGTGTCGCCCGCGGGCGACAAGAAACGAAAGGTGAAACAATGACTGTTTCCAAAGAGCGCAAGGCTGAGCTGACTGCCCAGTTCGGTAACACCCCGGTCGACACCGGCAACCCCAAGGTTCAGGTCGCCATCCTGTCCGAGCGCATCAAGGAGCTGACCGAGCACATGAAGTCCCACCAGAAGGACTTCCACACCCGTCGTGGCCTGCTCATGCTCGTCGGCCGTCGTCGTCGTCTTCTCTCCTACATCAAGAAGAACGACATCGTCGAGTACCGTGAGCTCATCAAGGCTCTGGGCATCCGCGACAACATCCAGTAAGGATTTGTACATGCTAAGAGCGTCCTGCGCAGCGGGGCGCTCTTTTTGTGTAAGGGCGCGAACAATCACGCTCTGAAGCGTGGCGGGGGCAGGGGGCCCGCGTCACATGAGAAGCCCACAGGCAAGGGGCCTGTGGGGTAAAGGAGAACAATGACACTCGTATCCAAGACCTTTGAGCTGTACGGCAAGACCTACACCTTTGAGTCCGGCGAGCTTGCCAAGCAGGCCACCGGCGCCTGCCTGGTCAAGCAGGGCGACACCACGATGCTCGACACCGTGGTTGTCTCCAAGGAGCGCAAGAACTACGACTTCTTCCCGCTGACCGTCGACTTCAACGAGAAGATGTACGCAGCCGGCCGCATCCCGGGTGGTTACCTCAAGCGTGAGGGCCGTCCCAGCGAGAAGGCCACGCTCACCGCGCGCATGATTGACCGTCCGATTCGCCCGAGCTTCCCGGACGGCTTCCGCAACGAGGTCCACATCGTCGCCACCTCGCTCGTCGCCGACCAGGTCAACCCCTTCGACGTCATCAACGTCATGGGTGCCTCCCTGGCCATGACGCTCGGCGGCGTGCCCTTTGAGGGCCCGCTTGCCTGCGTGCGCATCGGCCGTAACGTGGAGACCGGCGAGTTTATCGTCAACCCCACCTATGAGGAGCGCGAGAACTCCGATCTGGACCTGGAGCTGGGCGGCTCTGCCGACTTCATCTCGATGGTCGAGGCCGGCGCCGAGGAGATCTCCGAGGACGACATGCTTGCCGCCATGAAGTTTGGCCAGGAGGCCCTTGCCGCCTTCTGCCAAGCTCAAGACGAGTTCGTTGCCGAGTGGGAGCAGGTCAACGGCGCCATCGTCAAGAAGGAGTACCCGCTCGACCAGCCCGTCGAGGAGGTCCAGGAGCGCATCTTCGCCCACTACGACGAGATGGCCGCCGCCCTTCGCGACGCCGACAAGCTCTCCCGTATCGGTAAGGTCGAGGCTCTGAAGGAGTCCATCCGCGCCGAGTTCACCGAGGAGGAGCAGGCCGCTTGGGAGCGCGAGATCCCCGTGGCGCTCAAGAAGCTCGAGAAGAAGGCCATGCGCACCATGGTCGTCGAGACCGGCGAGCGCGTCGACGGTCGTGCCGCCGATGAGATTCGCCCCATCATGGTGAAGGACAACTACCTGCCGCTCGTTCACGGCTCCGGCCTGTTCCAGCGTGGCCAGACCCAGGTGCTTTCCGTCCTGTCGCTCGGCATGCTCAACGAGGGTCAGCGTCTGGATACCATCGAGCCTACCGAGGGCAAGCGCTACATGCACCACTACAACTTCCCGCCTTTCTGCACCGGCGAGACCGGCCGCATGGGCAGCCCCAAGCGCCGCGAGATCGGTCACGGAAACCTGGCCGAGCGCGCCTTGCTTCCGGTACTCCCCGACGAGAACGAGTTCCCCTACGCCATCCGCGTGGTCTCCGAGGTCATGGAGTCCAACGGCTCCTCTTCGATGGCGTCGACCTGCGGTTCCACGCTCGCCCTTATGGACGGCGGCGTGCCCATTAAGCGCCCGGTCTCCGGTATCGCCATGGGCCTGATCCAGGAGGAGGGCAAGACCGTGGTCCTGTCCGACATCCAGGGTCTCGAGGACTTCCTGGGCGACATGGACTTTAAGGTCACCGGCACCACCGAGGGCATCACCGCCCTGCAGATGGACAACAAGGCCACTGGCCTCACCTTCGACATCCTGGCCCGCGCTCTGCAGCAGGCCAAGGAGGGTCGTGCGTACATCCTGCAGAAGATGCTCGATGTGATCCCCGAGCCGCGCCACACCACGCGCAGCACTGCCCCGCGCATCGTTTCCATCCAGGTTCCGACCGACAAGATCCGCGACGTCATCGGTTCCGGCGGTAAGGTCATCCGCGGTATCCAGGACGAGACCGGCGCCTCGGTCGACATCCAGGAGGACGGCACCGTCTTTGTCGGCGGCACCGGCGAGTCCGTCGATCAGGCTGTCGAGCGTATCAAGCTTATCATCAAGGTTCCCGAGCCGGGCGAGGAGTACACCGGTCGTGTGGTCTCCATCCAGCCCTTCGGCGCCTTCGTCAACCTGCTGCCTGGTAAGGACGGCCTGCTGCACATCTCCCGCGTCGCCAAGGGCCGCGTGGAGAAGGTCGAGGACGTCCTCAACGTCGGCGACGAGGTCAAGGTCGTCGTTATCGAGGTCGACGATCGCGGCAAGATCTCGCTTGATCGTCTGGATAAGCCCGAGGCCCCGGCTCGCGCCGAGGGTGCCTCCGAGGGCGACGGCGAGCACTTCCAGCGCCGTGATCGTCCGCGTCGCGAGCGCTCCGAGCGCAGCGACCGTCCGCGCCGTCCCGGTGACAACGGAGGCCGCAAGCCCCGCCGTCACCACGACGCCGAGTAACAGCCGTACATAACCAGCACCGCAAGGGCGACTCTGGACAGGGGTCGCCCTTTTGTTTGCGCCCGGGAGGGCCGCATATGAAGTTTCCTGCTCTACAGTCCTGCGCAAGACGGAAAGCACATTAAGTGCTTTCCTTTGCGTGCGGAACTCGCGATAAACTACATATGCGCCCCTCCCGGTCGCAAGCAAAAGGGCTGGTTAGTGCCGCTCGCTATTTAGTTAGACAGTCTATTCAGTAGTCAGATTTCAGATCTGTAGATAGCCGCAGCAGCATCTTCCCAGATAAAACCGACCAAAACAAACCTGTCCCTTTTTGGCAGGTTTCCCGTGGGGCGGGCACTGATGAAGTTTATCGCGAGTTCCGCACGAACAGGAGGCCACTTAATGTGGCCTCCGTCGTGAGCAGGACTGTAGAGCAGGAAACTTCATCAGTGCCCGCCCCACGGGAAACCGGCGGGATAGACCGGTTTGGATGGGGCTTTGATGCATGGGTGGTCTGTTGGTGGGCAAATGGGTATCATACTGTGGTTATTGCATCGACTCTGCGATGCATGTTTGTACGTTCCCGGCGGTCGGTTTGCCAGAAGCGCCCCGTCGGTTGTTCCAGACCCGTTTCGAAGAAAGGAAACCACACTCACCTATGGCAGCTAAAAAATCATCTCCCTTGAAGATCATCCCGCTCGGAGGCCTTGACGGCATCGGCAAGAACATGACGGTCTTCGAGTGCGGCGACGACATGGTGCTCGTCGACGCTGGCCTCATGTTCCCCGATGACTCGCAGCCCGGTATCGACCTGGTGCTCCCGGATTACACCTACGTTCTGGAGAACGAGGAAAAGCTCCGCGGCATCATCGTCACTCACGGCCACGAGGACCACACTGGTTCGCTTCCGTATCTGCTGCAGGACCTCAACAACAAGGTGCCCATCTTCTCGAGCAAGCTGACGCTTGGCTTTATCGAGGGCAAGCTCTCCGAGTTCCGCATCCGCGCACCCAAGTTCCGCGAGGTCAAGGGCGGCAGCCATGTCAACCTCGGCGGCATCTCGCTCGACTTCTTCTCGATGACGCACTCCATCCCCGGCGCTCTGGGCGTGTTCATCCGCACCAATCAGGGCACCGTTATGCACACCGGCGACTTTAAGCTCGACCAGACGCCCATCGATGGCGTCACGCCCGACTATGCCGCTATCAGCCGCTTTGCCAAGCAGGGCATCGACCTGCTGCTTTCCGACTCCACCAATGCCACGGTTCCCGGCTTTACCAAGTCCGAGGCCGAGGTTGGTCCCAACCTGCTGCACGCCATCAAGAACGCCCCGGGTCGCGTGTTCGTCGCATCGTTCTCGAGCCACATCCATCGTTTGCAGCAGATCTGCGATGCCGCCCGCAAGTGCGGCCGTAAGGTCGTTGTGACCGGTCGCTCCATGCTCACGAACACCCGCGTGGCGCGCGAGCTCGGTTATCTCAACATCGATGATGCCGATATCATCGATGCCTTCGATATTGATAACCTGCCTGACGACAAGATCGTCGTCATGTGCACTGGTTCGCAGGGCGAGCCGCTGTCGGCCCTGTCCCGTATGGCCAATGGCGAGCACAAGACGCTCTCCATCCACGAGGGCGATACCGTTATCCTTTCGGCAACTCCCGTTCCTGGCAACGAGAAGGCCGTCCAGCAGGTCGTCAACAGCCTGGCCAAGCTCGGCTGCGACGTGTGGGATAAGAACCGCGCTCTCGTCCACGTCTCGGGTCACGGTAGCCAGGAGGAGCTCAAGCTCCTGATGGCCATGGCCAAGCCCACGTACTTTATGCCGGTTCACGGTGAGGCCGTGCATCTGCGCGCCCATGCCCAGCTGGCCCGCAAGATGGGCATCAAGGACGATCATATCTTTATCCTCGATAACGGCGACACGCTCGAGATGCGCGGTGGTATCGTCAAGCGCGGTACGCCCGTCGAGTCCGGCGTCGTCTATGTCGACGGTCTGCGCATCGGTGACACCGATCCCATCGTTCTGCGCGATCGCCAAAAGCTCGCCAACGACGGTATGGTCACGGCCGTTGCCATCGTCTCGCTCAAACACAAGAAGATCGAGGCTATCGAGTTCTCGGGCCGCGGTGTTTCGTTTGCTATCGACGACCAGTTCTCCGAGGATGCCTCCGCAGCCATCATGAAGACGATCGAGAAGGGCAAGTTTAGCTTTACCAGCAGCGGCTCCGATGCCATTCGCAAGGCCGTGCGCGATTCGCTCTCCAACTTTATCTGGAGCCGTACGCGCACCCGTCCGATGATCATTCCGGTCGTCATGGAGGTTTAGTTTGGCGCGCGGATCTGCACAAAACGCCAAAGGCAATAAAGCCAACAATCAACCGGCATCTGCTAAGGGTGCCGGTTCCCATCTCCGTGCCAATAAGGGTCACGAGGCGGAGTTCGATGAGTTCGAGCCCCTGGTCGAGCCTTCGGCCAATCGCGATATTGCCGGCGTGGTCATTGCCGTTTTGGCGATTGCATCCTTCATTGCCGTGATTTCGCCAGCAACGGCGCCCGTGACGGCTGCTGTCGCCGGTTTCTATCACCTCGGCTTTGGCCTGGGCGCCTACGTGTTGCCGATCGTCATCTTGCTGTTTGCCGCCACGCTCTTTTTGGGTGAGGACTCGCCGCTCAACGTGCGCTCGGTTGCGGGTGGCGCCGTGGTCTTTATCGCCGTCGTCTCCATTCTTTCGCTGATGGTGCCGGGCACGAGCGATTCGTGCGACCTTATGTTTACGCCGCAGAACCTTTCCGTGTCGGGCGGCTACATTGGCGCCTTTATCGCAAGTGCCTTGCAAAACGCCCTGGGTAAACCTATCGCCATGGTTGTCTTGCTGGGGCTTGTCGTCGTTGGTTTGGTCATTATCGGCTTTTCGGTGGGTGGCGTTTTGCGCTCCGCACGCGATCGTGCGGCAGATTTTGCCGAACGCCGTCGTGCCGATGTCAACGCCAGCCCGTGGGGCGATGAAGAGGCCCTGTCTGTTCCCGGCGTCGCTCGTCCGCACCTGAGCATTCTGCGCCAGAAGGGGACTGACGCCGCGGTGACCACGGTCATGGGTGGCGATGTCGACCCGGTTTTGGATGACGACGAGGACGATGACCCGTTTGTCGACGTATCCGAGTCGGTTGAAGCCGAGCGGGCCAAGACCACGCTGCTGCCGCGTCGCCATGCCAAGAAGGGCAAGGCTGCGCCTAAGCTCAATACGAGTGAGCCCGACCCGTCTTGGTCCGATAGCGAGATTGAGCTCACCGAGGGCGATGACGAGGACGACGAGGGTCCGATTGAGACCGCAAAGACAACTTTGCTGCCGCGTCGCCATGCAAAGCGCGGCCAGGTAACCGGCCAGCTTTCGATGGAAGACGACTCCGATAAGATCGACGAGTCCGAGCCGCCGTTTGTCGTGAATCCCGTCTCGGCCGCACCTCAGATTCCCGACTTCCTGAAGCATCCCAAGGTTGCCGGTGCGCCTGCCACGAGTGCTATCGAATCGGCTGCGGCTCGTGATGGGGGAGTGGACGACGGCGCCGCAGATAACGAGGGCGAAGAAGAGGACGGACTCAAGCTTCCGCCGCTCGAAATCCTGCATGCCAACCCGCAGTCGGCTTCCGCCGCGTCTTCGGACAAGGAGCTGGAGCAGACCGCTGAGTCACTGCAATCCACCTTGCTTGAGTTTGGCCGCAGTGCCCGCGTGGTCGGCTGGATCGCCGGCCCCACGGTGACGACCTTTAAACTGCAGCCCGGTGAGGGCGAGCGCGTGAGCAAAATCTCGAGCCTCGAGGACGATATCGCGCTTTCGCTCGCTGCCCAGTCGGTGCGTATCTTTGCCCCGATCCCCGGCACCTCGCTCGTGGGCATCGAGATTCCCAACCGCAAGCGCCAGAACGTCAATCTGGGCGACGTGCTGCCCTATGTGAAGGGCGGTCCGCTCGAGCTCGCCATCGGCCGCGACGCCGAGGGCACGCCGGTTGTCGCCGACCTCGCCAAGATGCCTCACCTGTTGATTGCCGGTACGACCGGTTCTGGTAAGTCGGTGATGATCAACTCCATCATCACGACCTTGCTCATGCGCGCCCTTCCCGAGGACGTTCGCCTGATTATGGTCGACCCCAAGCGCGTCGAGCTTGCGGGCTATAACGGTCTTCCGCATCTCTATGTGCCCGTGGTGACCGAGCCTAAGCAGGCCGCGAGCGCTCTGCAATGGGCTGTGTCCGAGATGGAGCGTCGCCTGAAGGTCTTCGAGCGTCTCAACGTGCGTAAGATCTCGACCTACAACGAAAAGCAGGCTGCTGGCGAGTTTGAGCATTACGACAACCCGCCGCAAAAGATGCCCTACCTGGTCATTATCATTGACGAGCTCTCTGACCTGATGATGGTCGCCGGTAAGGATGTCGAGGCCTCGATCGTGCGTATTGCACAGCTGGGCCGTGCCGCCGGTATTCACCTTATCGTTGCCACGCAGCGCCCCAGCTCCAACGTGGTGACGGGCCTTATCAAGGCCAACATCACCAACCGCATCGCCTTTAACGTCGCCACGGGCATCGACTCGCGCGTCATCATCGACCAGATGGGTGCCGAGAAGCTCACCGGTTTGGGCGACATGCTGTTCTCCAAGGTCGACTGGGGCAAGCCCCGCCGTATCCAGGGCTGCTTTGTCTCGGACGACGAAATCAACGAGATTGTCGAGTTCGTCAAGTCGCAGAGCGAGCCCGACTACCACGAGGAGATTCTGTCCGCCGTGGCGCCCGCTTCCATGTCCATGGCTGGTGGCGGCATTGTCCGCACTGGAGTCGCCGAGCCGCAAGACGATGATCCGCTCATTTGGGAAGCCGCCCATATTGTGGTGGAATCGCAGCTGGGCTCCACATCTGGCCTGCAACGCCGCCTGAAGGTTGGCTATGCGCGTGCCGGGCGTATTATGGACATGCTGGAAGAAAAGGGTGTCGTCGGCCCGCCCGACGGTTCCAAGCCGCGCGAGGTCCTGTTGGACGAGGAAGGGCTTGCCGCGCTGGAATCTGTCGACGCCGAGATGGCACGTGAAGATCGTGAGTTTGGAGGATTCTGATGGCTGCACGCTTTGGTGACATGCTGCTCGAGCAGCGTCGCCGAATGGGCCTTTCCATTCAGCAGGTCGCCAACACCATCAAAATCAGGCCGCAGATCATCGAGTTTTTCGAGACCGGTAACTTTGCTTCGATGCCGCCGCGCGGCTATGCGCAGGGCATGATTTCGAGCTATGCTCGTTTTTTGGGCCTCAATCCGCGCGAGGTCGTCAATGCCTACTTTGACGAACTGATGGCATACGAACGCGAGACGTCGCAGCAGGGCGGTCGTTTCCAGGACGCCGCCGGCTACGTCAATTCGCGTTCCTCTGTCGATAACGGGCGCTTCCTGATGGTTCAGGGCGGTCATTCGACTCGCTATGGACAGCGTCCTCAGCAGGCCGGTTATATTACCGAGACGGGTTCGGGCGAGGAGATTCGCTCGCAGCGTGACCGGTTCCGCAGTACGCCGATGCCCGAGGACCGTGCACTTCCCGCTGCCCGCGGCGTGGCGCGTGACCCTCGTGCCGGCTACGGCGACGGCGGCTATTCCGATCGCGGTCACCGTGGTATCTCTGCCGGTCGTGCTCGCGGCGGCTATGCGGACGCCGATACCACGCAGGTGACGCCGCGTCTTCGCTCTCAATCACAGCCGTATGGCCAGCGCTCTTCGGCTCCGCGTGCGGGCCAGCGTGGCTATCAAGGCCGCGGTGAACTTGCGCCCCGATCGGGTCAGCGCAGCCTTCAGGGCCAGGGTGGCTATCGCGGCCGTTCCGATAGCCATCGTGGCCGTATGCCTCAGGGAGGCGGCCGCAGCAGTTCCAGTCGTGGACGCGGCGGTTCCCGTGCTCCTCAAAACAACGGGCTCGATCCGCGTATCGTCTACGCCGGTATCGGTGCCGTGGCGTTGCTGCTGATCGTGCTCATCGTGGTACTTCTGCGCGGCTGCGCATCTTCGACGCCCGAGACCACGCCCGAGACGCCCACTGCTACCAAGACGACGACCAAGAAGTCTTCTAAGAAGACCGAAATCGTCGACGAGGATGAGGACACCGATGAGGCGACGGATGAGTCGACCGATTCGGACGCTACCAAGACGACGGCCAAGAAGGAAGAGAACGAGGTCACGAAGGTCAAAGTCTCCGTTGCTAAGGGAAAGACTGCGTGGATTGAGGTCAAGGTCGATGGCAAGTCGGTCTATGGCGCCCAGGCGACTGGCCCCTTTGAGCAGGAGTACACGCCTGAGTCCTCGATCGAGATCACCACGTCCAAGCCTTCCGATGTCACCGTTACCAAGAACGGCGAAAAGGTCCGTTACGATACCAAGACCTCGGGCGTGGCGCGTGTGACGATCACCGTTCCCAAGAAGGAGACGACTGGTTCCGAGAATGGTGAAAGTTCTGATGGTACCGACACCACCGATGGTACCGACACCACCGACGGCACCGATGCCCAGTCCACGGATGGCGCCGATACCGCAACTGACGGCCAGACGCCCACCGATTCTACCGACTATTCGTACGATAGCTATTAAGCCGCTCGTACGCGAAAGGAAACATCATGGCTAAAGATTCCAGCTTCGACGTCGTGTCCGAGGTCAACATGCAAGAGGTCGACAACGCCTTCCAGCAAACCACGCGCGAGATTTCCCAGCGCTATGACCTGAAGGATTCCGGCGCCACGATCGAGCTTTCGAAGGGCGACAAGCTCTTTACGATCAACGCCCCGGCCGACTTTGTCTCCAAGCAGATTATCGACGTGCTGAGCTCCAAGCTCATCAAGCGCGGCATCGACCTCAAGGCTGTCGCGTGGGATGCTCCGCAGGCGGCATCGGGCGGCACCGTTCGCGTGCTCGGCCATATCGTCGAGGGTATCGACCAGGCGACCGCCAAGAAGATCAACAAGGACATCAAGGACCAAAAGCTCAAGGTCAAGGTGACTATCGAGGCCGACAAGCTGCGTGTTTCCTCTGCTTCGAAGGACGCGTTGCAGACCGTGATCCAGTTCCTGCGCGACCAGGACTACGGCCAGCCGCTGCAGTTCACCAACTACCGCTAATATCATTCGAAAGGACTGCTCTCCAACATGGATACACCGTTGGGCTCCGTGCTCTACATCACCCTCGGGTGCGCTAAGAACGAGGTTGACACCGACCGCATGCGTTCTCTTTTGACCGCCGCGGGCTACGAGGAGGCATTCGACCCACAGGATGCCGATATCGCCATCGTCAATACATGCTCGTTCCTCGCCTCCGCAACGTCCGAGAGCATCGAGACCACGCTCGAGCTCGCCAACGAGGTTCAGGACGGCGTTCGTTCTTGTCCCATCGTCATGTGCGGCTGTGTGCCGTCGCGCTATGGCGACGACCTGCCTGACGAGCTGCCCGAGGTCGCTGCCTTTGTGAAGGCCGACGAGGAGGACGGCATCGTGGCGGTCATCGATGGCGTGCTGGGTGTCGAGCGTGAGATCGCTGCCTATATTCCGCAAGTAAAGCGCACTGTCGAGGGCGCTGTCGCCTACGTCAAGATTTCCGATGGCTGCAACCGCTTCTGCAGCTTCTGCATGATCCCCTATATTCGCGGTCGCTATCATTCGCGCAATGCCGAGAGCATTATCTCCGAGGTACGCGACCTGGTTGCCGGCGGTGTGCGCGAGATCGTGCTGATTGGCCAGGACACGGGTATTTGGGGCACCGACTTTGCCGACGAAGACGTCACCGATGGCTCGCCGCGCAATCTGGCGCAGCTGCTGCATGCCGTCGCCGAGGCCGTGCGCCCGCACAACGTCTGGGTCCGCGTGCTCTATCTGCAGCCCGAGGGCATGACCGACGAGCTTATCGATACGATTCGCGATACGCCCGAGGTGCTGCCTTATATCGATATCCCCGTGCAGCACTGCGACGCGCGCATCCTCAAGGCTATGCGCCGTTCTGGTTCGCGCCAGGAGCTCGAGGACCTGTTCCGCGATCTGCGTGAGCGTATCCCCGGCATCGTGATCCGTTCCACGGCCATGGTCGGCTTCCCGACCGAGACCGACGACGAGTTCCGCGACCTTATCGACTTTATGGACACCGTCGGCTTTGACTACACGAGCGTCTTTGCCTACTCGCAGGAGGAGGGCAGCCTGGCCGCCAAGATGGAGGGTCAGGTCGATGAGGAGGTCAAGCTCGAGCGCGCCCAGGAGGCCATGGACCTGGCCGAGTCGCTCGGTTTTGCCGCCACCGCCGCACATGTGGGCGAGCGCGCCCAGGTGATCGTCGACGGCATCGAGGAGACCGAGGACGGCGCCGAGCTGATCGGCCATGCTTGGTTCCAGGCGCCCGATTCCGATGGCGCGGTGCACTTGGACGCCAGCGAGGCGTCCGTGGGCGATATTCTGACGGTCGAGTTTACCGATAGCTTCTGCTATGAGCTTATCGGCCATGTTGTGGAGTAGGAGAGCATCGTGGCAAACGAGAGCAATAAGGAACTGACGAGTGTTTGGACGCCCGCCAACATCGTGACGTGCGTTCGCATCGTCTTTATCCCGGTGTTCATGATTGTGTCGGCGCTTTCTCACACGAGTGTTGCCGGTACAGATTGGAGCACCTTCGACGGCCCGCTCGCCGCCGCTGCCTTCATTCTGTACGTCATCCTGTCGTGCACCGATAAGGTTGACGGCTACCTGGCGCGCTCGCGCAACGAGATTACCGACTTCGGTAAATTCTTGGACCCCATCGCCGACAAGCTGCTCGTATTCTCGGCCCTGCTGCTATTCTTGGACTTTGGTGCCGTGTCGGTTTGGTCCGTGTTCATCATCTTGTTCCGCGAGCTGCTGGTAAGCGCCCTGCGCATGGTTGCGAGTGCCGCCGGCGTGGTCGTTGCCGCCGATAAGCTTGGCAAGTACAAGACGGCGACCACGATGGTCTCCATCTGCGGTTACCTGTGCGTCTTTGCGATGGCCGGCTTGCACCTTGGCCCGCTGGCGCTGACGCTCGGCATCTACTCGGTGTCGCGCTTCCTGTACGCCGTTGCCGTTGTCCTGACCGTTATCTCGGGCGCCCAGTACTTCTGGAACTGCCGCAAGATCGTCTTTTCGGTCTAGGTCCTGGTGGGTATGACGGACTCTTTTGAGCAGATTTCCGCATATAACGAGGAGCTGGCGCGTCATATTGTCGAGCGCGCGAGCGCTCGGGGCGTGACGGTTTCGACGGCTGAGTCGCTGACGGCAGGTATGATCGCCTCGACGATTGCCGATATCCCGGGCGCCTCGGCGGTGCTGCGTGGCGGTGCGGTGACCTACTGCGATGAGATCAAGCATCGCGTTTTGGGCGTTGATCAGGAGACGCTCGACCGCTATACCGCGGTGTCGCATCAGACCGCGCGCGAGATGGCGGCGGGTTCGCTGGAGCTGTACCAGAGCGATATTGCAGTGAGCGCAACGGGTTATGCCGGCCCCGGCGGCGGCACTGAGGACGATCCGGCTGGCACTTTCTATATTGGCTGGGCGTATCGCGCGGCTGATGGGGAAGTGCCGGTCGTGGACTCTGTGCGCTGCCACTATGAGGGCGACCGTTCGTGTGTTCGTGCCCATGCGGTCGCGGAGGCATTGGGACGCATTGTCCTTGTGCTTAACTCTATGGAATAGACGTGTTTTAAGGGGCCTTCGGGCCCCTTAATTGTGGAGATAGGGACCTTAGGCTCATTTGGCGTTTGTGCTGGTTGTAGACGTAATTTTGCCTGCCTTGTTCATATTTGGTCCTTTGTGGTCAAGCATTTGGTCAGTGTTTGGTCGGCGTTTGGTTGGGTTTTGGAAAGGTCGGCTGCATATGATTTATCTGAACGGTTGACCACGAACAGCCGTTCGTTTATTATCGATGCAGGTTGTTAAGAGGAGGGCTTTTCATGGCCAAGAATTCAGGTCCCGTACGTACCGTTCATGCTCGCACGACGGGTAAAGAGCGCGATGAGATGATCGCCACCACCAAGGCCGAGATCGAGAAGAAATTCGGCCAGGGTTCCATCATGAGGTACGGCGACGGTGGCCCCGAGCTCGAGGTCGAGGCCATCCCCACGGGCGCTCTGGCACTCGATGCCGCTCTGGGTATCGGCGGTGTGCCGCGCGGCCGAATCGTCGAGATCTACGGTCCCGAGTCCTCCGGTAAGACGACGCTTTCGCTCGAGATCCTGGCCGAGGCCCAGGCAATGGGTGGCGTGGTGGCATTTATCGATGCCGAGCACGCGCTCGATCCCACGTATGCCGCGCGCATTGGCGTGGATATCGACGAGGTACTGATTTCCCAGCCTGATACGGGTGAGCAGGCGCTCGAGATTGTTGACATGCTCGTGCGTTCCGGCGCCATCGATGCCATCGTCGTCGACTCCGTCGCCGCGCTGACCCCGCGTGCCGAGATCGAGGGAGAGATCGGCGATACCACGGTCGGTTTGCAAGCTCGCCTGATGAGTCAGGCGCTCCGCAAGCTCGCCGGCTCGCTGTCCAAGTCCAACACGACATGCATCTTCATTAACCAGCTGCGAGAGAAGATCGGCGTCATGTTCGGCAACCCCGAGACCACGACGGGCGGCCGCGCCCTTAAGTTCTTCTCTTCGGTGCGTATCGACATTCGCCGCATCGATAGCATTAAGCTCAAGGATGAGGTTATCGGTAACCGCGTGCGTGCCAAGGTCGTTAAGAACAAGGTGGCAGCTCCGTTCCGTTCTGCTGAGTTCGACATCATGTACGGTACGGGCATCTCTAAGGAGGGCTCGATTCTGGACATGGCTGTCGAGTGCGGCATTTGCAAGAAGATGGGCTCCTGGTTTGCCTATGGCGAGGACAAGCTCGGCAACGGTCGCGAGGCCGCCAAGGCGTTCCTGCGCGAACACCCCGATTGCGCCGACGAGATTGAGCATAAGGTCCGCCTTGCCTGCGGGCTTGAGTTTGATGACGATGCTCCGTCCGAGGTCGAGCTGACCGATCAGCCTGCGCCTGAGGAGTTTGACGAGCTTTACGCCATCGATGGTTCCGCCATGCTCGATGATGACGACGAGTAGCGGTTACGCTCATGTCGTATACGGTGACCGAGGCCACGGTCGTCTTTCCCGATAAGAAGGCGGCCTCCTCGTTCTCGAGCGGGTATGCGTCCAAAAAGCCTTGCGCACATATCGATTGTGAGCTTGAGGGCGGTTTTGAGCGGTCCATTTGGATTCCCGTGCGGGTTGCGCGCCTGTATGTCAAAAATCGCCCCGATCTTCCCTGTGATTGGGATAACTTTCGTGAAGCGGTGCAGCTCATCGAGCGTAAATGTGCACTTACCATGGTGACCGAGATGCTATCGCGACGCGACCATGCGACGGGTGAGGTCTGTGACAAGTTGGCACGCTACGGCTTTCGCCAGCCCGCGATCGATTTCGCCGTCGAGCGCGCCACCGAGTATCGCTTTTTAGACGAGAACCGCTTTTGCTCGTACTTTATCGAGGAACGCAAGCGGCGCGGTTGGGGACAGCGTAAAATCGAGACCGAGCTCAAGCGCCTTCATGTCGTGCTCGATGACATTCCCGGTTATCCGGAGGATTATTTTGCCGTCGAAGACGATTTGGCGCGTGCGTCAGCCCTGCTCGCCAAGCGGCGTGTTCCAGAGACGCGCGGATTCGAAAAACTGGTTCGGTTTTTGATGGGCAAGGGCTTCTCGTATCACATCGCCGCCGATGCCGTTAAGGCACGTCTCGATGCCGAACGTGAGGAATGTGCGGTTTAGGCGTATGCGTTTTGTGGCCCTGCCGTTCACCGCGTTTTAGCCGCCGTGCTGGGGCCATTTATTTGACAGTTGTTGTGGTTCAACGTACGATAAACACTGTCATTTGCTTTGTGATATGTGCTCATCTGTGATGAGTTTGTTTATATGTTTATCTGTATCCGACCCGCATAAGCTGCGCCCATATTACTCAAATGTCGCGAGCCGTTCGTAAGGACGGTTCGCTTTGTTGTGTAACGAATCCATAAAAAGGAGTGAGCATGCCTATCATCGCAGCGCTCGTTGGCATCGTTTTGGGTGCCATCGCCGCCATTGCCTACATGCGCACCGCCAAGCAGGGTAGTCTTCACGAGGCCGACGAAAAAATCCAGTCGGCACACGCACAGGCTGAGTCCCTGATCGGTGATGCCAAGCGTCAGGCCGAGACCCTCAAAAAAGAGGCTCTGCTCGAGGCTAAAGAGGAGATCATCAAGAACAAGCAGGCCGCCGAGGCCGAGGACAAGCAGCGTAAGAACGAGATTCGTACGCTCGAGAACCGCGTGATGCAGCGCGAGGAATCCCTCGATCGCCGCAACGACGCTCTCGACAAGCGCGAGCATCAGCTGTCCAGCCAGGCCGGTCAGGTCGAGAAGCGCTCCCGTGAGCTCGAGGAGCTCTGCGCAAAGCAGACCTCCGAGCTCGAGCGTATCGCCGACCTTACCCGCGAGGACGCCCACAAGGAGCTCCTCGATAAGGTTCGCGGCGAGGTCACCCACGAGGCCGCCACGATCATTCGCGAGTCCGAGCAGCAGGTTCGCGCCGAGTGCCACAAGACCGCCCAGGAGATTCTGTCTCTGGCGATTCAGCGCTGCGCTGCCGATCACACTGCCGAGGTCACCGTTACCTCCGTGCACATTCCCTCTGATGACCTCAAGGGCCGTATCATCGGTCGCGAGGGTCGCAACATCCGGACCTTCGAGCAGGTTTCCGGCGTCAACCTCGTGATCGACGACACGCCCGAGACCGTCGTTCTTTCGAGCTTCGACCCGGTCCGTCGTGAGACCGCCCGTGTCGCCCTCGAGAACCTCATCGCCGACGGCCGCATTCACCCTGCCCGTATCGAGGAGATGTATCACAAGGCCGCCGACCTGGTTCAGCAGCGCGTGCGCGAGGCTGGCGAGCAGGCTGCCTTCGATACCGGCATCCACGATCTGCACCCCGAGATCGTCAAGACCCTTGGTGCCCTGCGCTACCGTACCTCGTTTGGTCAGAACGTGCTTCAGCATTCCCTCGAGGTCTCTGATCTGTGCGGCGTGATGGCTTCCGAGCTTGGCCTGGACGTTGTGACCGCCAAGCGCGCCGGCCTGCTGCACGACCTGGGCAAGGCAATCGACCACGACGTCGAGGGCCCGCATGCCGTCATCGGCGCCGAGCTTGCCCGCCGTTATGGCGAGAAGCCCGTTATCGTCCACGCTATCGAGGCTCACCATGCCGATGTCGACCCCAATACGGTGCTCGATGTCCTGGTACAGGCCGCCGATGCTGTCTCTGCCTCTCGCCCCGGTGCCCGTCGCGAGTCTGCCGAGAACTACATCAAGCGTCTTGATAAGCTCGAGGAGATCGCCAACTCCCATGACGGCGTCGAACGTACCTATGCCATGCAGGCCGGTCGCGAGGTCCACGTCATGGTCCAGCCGGACAAGATTTCCGATGCCCAGTCCACGGTCCTGGCTCACGATATCGCCCATCAGATCGAGGAAGAGATGGAGTATCCCGGTCAGGTGCGCGTCGTCGTGATTCGCGAGAGCCGCGCTGTCGATATCGCTAAATAACATGAGCGACGCGAACGAGCTCATCTCATTTATCGCGTCGATGTCGGGGGAGGGCAACCTTCGCGTCGAGGAGAACCTTGGCGAGGGGTATGTCCGCCTCCGCGTTTCGGAGGCCGAGCGGCGCCAGGCAAAGCACGACATTCAGCATGTCGAGGATATCGTCATCGAAATGCTCCGTAATGCTCGCGATGCCGGCGCCGACAAGGTCTATCTCGCCACGACCAAGGAAGACGGCGTCCGCACGCTTGTCTTTCTGGATAACGGTTCGGGCGTTCCGCAGGATATGCAAGAGCGAATCTTTGATGCCCGCGTTACCTCCAAGCTCGAGAGCATGAAGATGGACCGTTGGGGCGTTCACGGTCGTGGCATGGCATTGTTTTCGATCAAGCAGAACACCGATGAGGCCCGTGTGGTCACGTCCGGCGTCGATCTTGGTTCAGCCTTTAAGGTGAGCGTCGCGGCCGACCGCCTCAGTGAGCGTGCCGATCAGTCCAGCTGGCCCCAGGCCGTCAAGGATGAGGACGGACGTTATGTCTGTGCTCGCGGTCCGCATAATATTATTCGCGCTGCTTGTGAGTTTGCGCTCGAGGAGTTGCGTGGTTGCGATGTCTATCTTGGTTCTCCGTCCGAGATTGCCGCGACCCTTTATGCTCAGGCGTCAAGCCGGCTTGATACGTCTCGTCTCCTGTTCATTGATGACGAGAGCGAGCTTCCGGTTGTCGATCGTTTAGGCCTTGCTTCTGATGCCGAGGACTTTATCCGTATCTGTTCGGGTTTGGGTCTTGAGATGTCCGAGCGCACGGCCCATCGCATTTTGGCAGGGCAGATTAAGCCTGTTCGCGGTGTGACCGCGCGTCTGCTGCGCGAGCGCGACTCGTCCTCGCATGCGCCGGCTCCTGTCGATCTCGCGAAGGATCGTCGCGGGCTACGTATTGCTAAGGATGACATGGCACAGTTTTCGCGTGCTGTGGAGCGCGATTTTAATGACCTTGCTGCCCGGTACTATCTCAACCTTTGCGGCGACCCAAAGATTCGCGTTTCGCGTGATCGAATCACCGTGACCTTTGATCTTGCCAAAGAGGAATAGTGCCTTTACCGAGTCCACTCGGTACGATACAGTTATTGCAGTTAAAACGTACTTTTAAATGCAGGAGTTTCTTCATGGATTGCCTGAAGGTATCAAGCAAATCATCGCCCGCGTCCGTTGCCGGCGCCATCGCCGGCATGGTCAAGGATGGTGTACCCGTCAACATCCAGTGTGTCGGCGCCGGTGCCGTCAACCAGGCCATTAAGGCCGTTGCTATCGCGCGCGGTTTTTTGATTCCAACCGGTTTTGATATTTCCTGCGCGCCCGTGTTCTCCGACATCCTCATTAACGGGGAGTCGCGCACGGCCATCCGCCTTTCTATCTACGTTCACCAGATCAATCGAGCTGCTATGGATAACGTCGTCATTGATGATGTTAAGCCTGTGGCATAGCTTCTGCTTGCTTTGTTTCGCTCCCCATCGTTAGGACTTATGCACATGGACCAGCGTTCCGTACGCGATATTCTTGCCGGTAAAACCTACTTTATCCGCACCTTTGGCTGCCAGATGAATCAGCACGATTCCGAGCGCGTGAGCGGTCTGCTTGATTCGTATGGCTGCCTCATGGCGCTCGATCCCGCGCATGCCGATATCGTTGTCTTCATGACGTGCTGCGTGCGCGAGGCCGCCGATACTCGCCTGTACGGTCAGTGCAATTCCTGCAAAAGCCTGCCGCCTTCGCCTTCTGGCAAGCGCGTGGTTGCCGTTGGTGGCTGCATCGCGCAGCGCGATGGCGAGGGCCTGCTCACCAACGTCGATAACGTCAATGTCATCTTTGGCACGCATTCCATCGCGCATGTGGCCGAGCTCATTGCCGAGGCGTTCCTTGATGGCAAGCGTCATATCCGCACCAATGAGCATGAGGATACGGACGCCATGAGCATGCCGTGGCATCGCGAGACTCAGTATCACGCTTGGGTGCCCATCATGACGGGCTGCAATAATTTTTGCACCTATTGCATCGTGCCGTACGTGCGCGGTCGCGAAAAGAGCCGCCCCTTCGAGGAGATTGTCGACGAGGTGACCGGTTTGGTGCGCCAGGGCGTGCGTGAGATTACGCTGTTGGGCCAAAACGTTAATTCATATGGTCGCGATCTGTTTGGCAAGCCGCGTTTTGCCGATCTGCTGCGTGCCGTGGGCGATACGGGCGTGGAGCGTATCTTCTTTACGTCTTCGCATCCCAAGGATCTGCTGCCCGAGACCATCGACGCCATGGCCGAGACATCTGCCGTTATGCCGCAACTGCACCTGGCCGTCCAGTCAGGTTCGACGCGGATCCTCAAAGAGATGAATCGTCGTTATACACGCGAGGACTATCTGGGCCTGGTCGATCGCATTCGCAACCGCATGCCCGATATCGCGCTCTCGACCGACATTATCGTTGGCTTCCCGGGCGAGACTGAAGAAGACTTTGAGCAGACGCTCTCACTTGCCGAGACGGTCCGCTATGCTCAGGCCTATACCTTCATCTATTCCAAGCGCGCCGGTACCCCGGCCGCCGAGATTGACGATCCTACGCCGCATGAGGTTATTCTCGAGCGTTTCAACCGTCTGGTTAAGGTTATCGAGACCACGGCACACGAGTATAACCAGGGTGAGCTTCATACTGTGGTTCCGGCGCTCATTGAGGGAACGAGTAAAAAGAACGACGCGGTCCTGCTGGGCAAGAGTCCCAAGAATCAGACCGTGCATGCGCCTATCCCCGAGGGTTACAGCATCGATCAGCTTGTTGGCAAGATCGTTGATGTTGACGTTGACGTTGCCAAGACCTGGTATTTGTCCGGCTCCGTTGTGGGCGAGCCGCGCTAATGGTTTCTCCCGGGTCAGGTCTTTCCGCCGTTGCGATCGTCGGTCCGACGGCGGTTGGTAAGAGTGATGTTGCCGACCGTTTGGCAGCTCGTCTTTCGTCCGAAGTGCTGTCGTGCGATGCGATGCAAATCTATCGCGGCATGGACATCGGTACCGCAAAGATGGCGCCCGATGAGTGCACAGCGCCGCTGCGTCTCGTCGACATTGTAGAGCCGGGTGTGGCATATTCTGCTGCGCTTTATCAGGCCGACGCTCGCGCGCATGTTGAACGTCTCCTTGGTTCGGGTTGCCTGCCGGTTTTTTGCGGAGGTACGGGGCTGTATCTCAAGGCCGCCCTCGATGAGATGGACTTTCCCTCGGGTGAACTTGAGGACGATCGTCGTGCGGGCTATCAGGAGCTTGCCGAGCGTATTGGCGAGGAAGAACTGCATGCCTTGCTTGCCGAGCGCGATCCAGAATCGGCTGCTGTTATTCATCCCCATAACGTGCGCCGTGTGATTCGTGCGCTCGAGATGCATGATGATGGCGTCTCCTATGCGCAGCAAAAGTCGCAGTTTAGTGTTCCGCACGAGCATTATCATGCCCTATGGTTTGGTTTGACGCGTAATCGCGAGGTGCTCTACGAGCGCATTAATCTGCGCGTCGATCTGATGTTTGAGCAGGGTCTTGTCGATGAGGTCCGTGGTCTTATGGACCAGGGGCTGGGAGATGCCCTGACGTCGATGCAGGCAATTGGTTATAAAGAGATCATCGATGCTTTCAATGGCATGATGAGCATGGATGAGGCCCGCGAACTCATTAAGATGCGTTCGCGTCGTTATGCCAAGCGTCAGCTTTCGTGGTTTAAGCGCGATGACCGTATCGTGTGGTTTGATATGGATGAATGTACGATCGATGAGGTCGTTGAGGATATCCTGCATCGTATTGAGGCTGCCTAATGGCCCGTTTCCCCCTTGTTCCCACGGCACCCGAGCCCGAGCGTGCCATTTTAGTTGGTGTTGAGTGGCGCGACAATGCATGGCCGCTCGATCGCTCGCTTGATGAGCTGGAGCGTCTTGCCCACACAGCTGGTGCCCGGTGCGTGGCACGCTTGTCGCAGCGTTTGGTAAAGCCGTATCCTAAATCGTTTATCGGTTCCGGTAAGGTTGAAGAGCTGTGCGGCCTGGTGCATCGCATGGATGCCGATGTCGTTATTTTTGACGACGACCTGACCCCCTCGCAGCAATCCTATTTGGAGAAAGCCGTGGGCGAGCCGGTAAAGATTATCGATCGTACAGCACTGATCCTGGATATCTTTGGCCTGCATGCTCAGACGCGTGAGGGACGCCTGCAGGTACAGCTGGCACAGCTTCAATATTTGTTGCCTCGCCTGCGTGGCATGTGGAGCCATCTCGCCAAGGAGCAGACGCGCGGCGGCATCGGCTCACGTTTTGGTCAGGGCGAAAGTCAGCTCGAGGTCGACCGTCGCCTCATTCGTAATAAGATCGCTGCGCTTCGTCGTGAGCTCAAGCAGGTTGAACAGCGTCGCGATGTTCAATCCAAGAGTCGCATTGAGTCACCGGCGTTTCGCGTCGCGTTAGCCGGTTATACCAATGCCGGTAAATCGACGTTACTCAATCGTCTGACCGGCTCTACGGTACTTTCGCAGGACAAGCTGTTTGCTACGCTCGACCCGACGACGCGTTCGTATCGTCTGCCCGGCGGTCGCGGCATGACGATTACCGATACCGTCGGCTTTATTCAAAAGCTGCCGCATGGTCTGGTCGATGCCTTTAAATCGACGCTGTCCGAGGTTTTGGGTGCCGATCTAATTCTCAAAGTCGTAGATGCGTCTGACGAGGACTATGAGCGGCAGCTGGAGGCTGTCGACCGCGTGCTTGATGGGATCGGCGCCGGAGAGCGTTTAACGCTGACCGTATTCAATAAAATCGATCTTCTCGATAGCGTCGATCGATTGAGTTTCCGTCGTCGCTATCCGGAGGCCGTTCTGTTCTCGGCCCAAACGGGCGAGGGGCTCGACGATCTCGTCGACCGGATTGCTCGCGAGGCAGCTGCCACCGATGTGTTGCTCTCCGCTGATATCCCGTATCGCGAGGGCGCTCTCATCACGCTGGTGCATGAGCAGGGAACCCTTCTGCATGAGGAATATCTCGAGGACGGCGTTCGCATTGTGGCGAAGTTGCCGGCTCGTATTGCACCGCGGCTCGAGCGTTATCGCACCGAGTAGACGAGCTCCAAAATGCCCAGAATGATGGGCTGATGCAGCAGATAAAAGGGGAGAGCGTGACGTCCAAGGCTGGCGAGCGCCGGCAGGGGGTTGGCGTAGGCCCAGCTAGGGACGGTCTTATCGATTCCCTGCGCTATGTGTGCGGCGAAGTATCCTGCAAGATACATAAAGATAAACGGGATGATGGGGTAGTAATCACCTGAGATAAACCCAGGGCTCGGAAATCCCAGCCACGCCAGGTAGGGGACAGGGTAGATCGTTTTGGGGATGCTCCAGGTGATTGCGAACAACATAAGGCATAGGGGCATGCCCCATCTCGCCGTTATCTTCTTAAGGACGGGATCGGTCAACGCCACGATGCCGGTGCATGCGGCCATGCAGTAGATGATGCCAAAATTAACCGAATCGTCGACTGAGACAAGTGTTGTTGCCAACCAGACAACGAGTGCTGCTAAGGCGTATTTGGCGGCACGTTTGATATTGTTGCGCGAAAGGGTGCACATCCAACCGGCGATAAACAAAAATACCCAGCTGATGCTGGCGCGCCAGATGTCTTGAAAGGCTGACTGGGTAAACCAGGGCATATCCCAGCCGTACAGGTAGGCGAGATCATAGCAAGCGTGAAAACCTGCCATAGAAATCATCGTAAACCCGCGGACGGTATCAAATATGGTTATGCGTTTTTGCATTACGAGAACCGGCGCATCAAGCCGACGACTTTGCCCAGGATAACGGGATTCGTTGCATAGATAGGTTCCATGGTGTCGTTCTCGGGCTGCAAGCGCACACGCCCCTGCTCCTTGTAGAACGTCTTGACGGTCGCCGAACCATCAATCATGGCCACGACAATTTCGCCGTTCATGGCACTCTTTTGTTCACGGACGATGATGTAATCGCCATTGAAGATGCCGACATTGATCATTGAGCTCCCATGCACCTCAAGGATAAAGGAACCCTGATCAGTGGCGATTTCGGTCGGGATAGTAAACGTGTCTTCGATATTCTGCTCGGCCAGAATGGGAATCCCAGCCGCGACGCGACCAACGAGCGGTAGCGAGACCGTTCCGCGAGGTGCGGTGGGCTCGTCAGATTTAGAAATTGAGACAGAGGAACCATCCTCGTTAAAGAGTTCCAGGGCACGCGGCTTGGTGGCATCGCGCTTGAGCAGCCCGCGCGCCTCCAGGGCAGAGAGATGGGCGTGCACGGTGCTGGGGGAGGAAAGGCCCACGGCAGAAGCCATCTCGCGCACGCTGGGCGGATAACCCTTCTCCTGCTGATACTCCTTGATGAAGTCGTAAATTTGCTGCTGACGCTTGGTAATTTTGCGAGCCATCAGGGCATCCTCTCTACCCATGTCAAACAAATGTTCGAATTTTGCTTGACAGGAACAACTGTTCGAAGATAATAATAACCGAACATTCGTTCTCGCGCTAGACATTTTTGTCCGCGCGGCTTGATAAAACTGTTCTCAGCAAAACACGCGAGAGGAGAACATGATGAACGCAACGAATATGGTCCAGGGAAACCTCGCCCTTAAGCTCGAGACGCCTGCAGAACCCACTTTTACGGTTGTTCAGGGTGGCCGCTCCGGCATTCAACCTTTGACCGTAAAGCCTGCGCGCAATCAGCAGGCTGTAGTCGCGCCGGCCCGCGTTGCCCTGAAGGTTCCGACGATTGTCGCCGTCGCCGTTGCGCTTACGCTCTTCTTTGTCCTCGCTACTTCGGTCTTTAGCTCTCGTCACGCCGCGTATGCCGAGTCCGTTTCCAACATTACTTACGAGACCATTCGCGTTCAGACTGGCGATTCTCTTTGGTCGCTTGCCGAGGAATATCCAATCGAAGGCCTTTCCACGCAAGAGACTTCCGACATGATCCGTAACGTCAATCATCTGGAGCATGGTTCGCTCGCCGCCGGTGCGCATCTTAAGGTTCCTGCTCGTTCGTAATCATTATCGCGCTGCGCATGGTACCCTTGTTATCGTTTAAGAGGAGGTACCATGCGCTGTCCCAAATGCGGCAAGGCACATACCCGCGTCGTTGATTCTCGTATGCAGGAGTCAAATAACACCATTAAGCGCCGTCGCGAATGTTGCTCGTGTAACTATCGCTTTACAACGTTCGAGCGATGCGAAGACCCAATCGAGGTCATTAAGTCAGACGGAACCAAGCAGCGGTTCGATCGCAATAAGCTGCTCGTCGGCTTGATGCGCGCCACCATCAAGCGCGATATCGACACTAAGAAGCTCAATGAGATTATCGACGACATCGAGGTCGAGCTGCGCTCTCGCACACTGACGGCCGTCACGTCCCATGAGTTGGGTGACATGGTGCTCAAGCGCTTGGCCAAGATTGACAAGGTGGCGTACATCCGCTTTGCCTCGGTCTACCGCGATTTCAAAGACGTCGATGAGTTTCTGCAAGAGCTCGACAAGCTAAGGTGATTCCATGTCCAACATTACCGTCAACATAAAGCGTCTCGATCCCACCGTTGAGCTTCCCAAATACGCCCATCCCACTGATGCCGGCTTGGATTTGCGCTCCAACGAGGACTGCGTCCTGAAGCCCTTCGAACGCCGTCTGGTCTCTACGGGGCTGGCCATCGCCCTGCCCGATGGCTACGCCGGCTTCGTCCAGCCCCGCAGCGGCTTGGCCATCAAGCAGGGCCTGTCTATAGTCAATACGCCGGGCCTCATCGACGCCCACTACCGAGGAGAACTCAAGGTTATCCTCATCAACCTGGATCCCACCAACGACATCCAAATCAACAAAGGCGACCGCATAGCCCAACTCGTCATCCAAGAAGTCCCCACGGTCAACCTCATAGAAGTAGAAGAACTAGACAAAACCGACCGAGGAGCCGGCGGTTTCGGTTCTAGCGGCGTCGCCTAAACTCAATCGTCCGCTCACCAGTGGGAGGGGCCTATATATCATCCCGTGCTCAAACATTCTCGCTACGCTGCGAAACTGCGCGCGGGACGATATATAGGCCCCTCCCACTGGTGAGCTACGTTTACATTCTCGCGACTAACCATGCCTCACCTTCATTAGAAGCCAAAAATCATGCCTAATTGGTAAGCCGATACGACAAAGGTCTGGCTCCTTTGTCGCATCGGCTTACTGGTTAGATTTGTAATTTGTTTTCAAGCAAGAAGCCTTCCGTCCGGGGCTCACCCATATCGTTCCACGCGCAGTTTCGCAGCGAGCGCAGCGAAGCGAGAATGTTTGAGCATGGAATGATATGGGTGAGCCCCGGACGGGCGGGATTGATGCGCCCCTGCGAAGCGAGAATGTTTGAGCATGGAATGATATGGGTGAGCCCCGGACGGGCGGGATTAGTGCGCCCTGCGCAGCGAGAATGTTTGAGCATGGAATGATATATGGGCGGCTCCCGCCGAGCAGCGGACTATCGCCTAGCGGATATGCGCAGGTTTTTCGCCCCAGTAGAAGCGGCAGAAGGCTCGTTTGCGCTTTTGGGGTTTGCCTACGAGCTCCATGGTTGCGATGGCTATGTCTTCGGCTGCGTGGGGGCGGCGTAGTACTTCGCCGTTGATGAGCAGTGCCTTGAGCGACTCAGGATGATCGTGGAGATGACGCAACGTCACGATGAGCTCTCGTGCGGTGGTGACATGCATGCTGGCGCCCATGCCGGTGAGCATGGTGGTGTTGGCCTTTTCCTGGCCATAGGACTTGCCCAGCAGGATCATCGGCAGATGCGCGCACAGGCACTCGGTGACGGTGAGTCCGCCCGATTTGAGAATTGCCAGGTCGCAGCCGTGCATGAGGGCCGCCATGTCGTCCACGTAGTCCAGAACCGTAACGTTTTCGAGTTTCATGGCGTCGAAGAGCGTCTTGAGGCGGTCGGCGTATTCCTCATCCTTGCCCGGCAAAAAGACAAAATGCATGTCCTCAAAGCTGCGTAGGAAGGGGAGGGTCTGGTCCATCGCCGCGCGAAAGCGGACGTACGGTTGAGGTAAACTGGCGCCGGCCATAACCAGCACGACGGTCTTGTCGGTGGGGAGGTTGAACTTGGCTAGCTCTTCCTCGCGATCGTAATCCGTGTCGAATCCGGCGCGAATAGGAATGCCGGTAATGCGAATCTTTGCCTCGGGCACCTTGCGCGGACGCAGCGTTTCGGACATAAATTCGTTGGCAACACAGAATAGATCGGTGTCCTTGTGGGGCCACCAGCCCTCGACTTCGTAGTCGGTCGGTACGCAGATGACTGGATAATCGATACCCGTAATTATGCGGGCACCCACGGCAACATTGGCTGCTGTGATGTGCGTTGCGACCACGGCTATGGGCCTGCGGCTACGAATATATTCGTTGAAGGCGGGGAACATGATTCGCGACCATGCCGTGCCGCCACCCCAGAGAAGATGTCCCGTAAGTGTATATCTCCAGGTCAGGTCGTAAATGGGGCGCGTGGCTCCCGTAAAAGAAGCCGCGGTCTTATTACCGTCGAATTTAATACGTCCAAAATCAAGGATATCGAGCACTTCAATCTCAACATCCTCGGGGATGCCATTGGTGCCGCGGATGAGGTCGAAGGCCTGCGCTATCGCATTTGCGGCGGCCTTGTGGCCCGAGCCAACGGAGGCGTGCACGATGGTCACGAGAGGTTTTTGCTGAGCCAGGAGCGTGGTTTGCTCCGATTGAGGAGTGCTGTGCGTGAGCAGGGGAGCGTCGTCACTCGTCTGCGCCTGGTCCATCGATAACTCCCCTTCAGCTTTGCAATACGGTTTTATCATTGTAGTGCATGAGTGTCACGTTCACGTAAATTTGGGTACGAGCGCAAAGAACGACAACGTTTCGACGAAAGGACGCTTCATGACTACCGATAAGCCGATCGATGTTGCGATTATCGGTGGCGGCCCCGCGGGCTATGCTGCCGCCATTTATGCTGCGCGTGCCAACCTGACGACGACCGTGATTGAGCAGGGCATGTCGGGAGGGCAGATCGCCACAACCAATGAGGTCGAGAACTATCCGGGTTTCCCGCTCCTGAGTGGCGCCGAACTCGGCGAGCGTTTTCAGCAGCATGCAGAGGGCCTGGGAGCACAGGTTACATGGAGCATGGTTACGGGTATCGATTACGATGCCGATGCAGCGTTGTTTACGGTACATCACGATATGGGCGATACGCTGGCCTCGAGCGTTATCGCTTGCATGGGTGCCACGCCGCGTCCGGCAGGTTTCGCAGGCGAGGATACGTATCGCGGTCGTGGCGTTTCATATTGCGCAACATGTGACGGCATGTTCTTCCGCGGCAAACAGGTCTTTGTAATCGGTGGTGGCAATTCGGCATGCGAAGAGGCGCTGTTCCTGTCAGACATTGCCACCAGCGTGACCATCGTGCTGCGCCGCGACCAGTTTCGTGCGCCTGATGGTGTTGTTCAGAAAGTACTCGAAAAGGACAATATTACAGTTAGGTACCAAACTAGTATTGTGGAGCTCTCGGGCGAAGCAATGCCAACGACGATCACCTTTAAGGACAATGCATCCGATGAGACTCATACCGAGTCATTTGAACCTGGCTCGTTTGGCATCTTTGTCTTTACGGGGATGCTGCCGCATACCGAGCTGGTTGAGCATCTAGTCGATCTGGCTCCTGACGGCGGCATTGTCACCGACGATTCGATGGCCACCCGTACGCCCGGCTTATTCGCAGCCGGCGATATCCGTTCCAAGCGTTTACGCCAGGTTGTGACCGCCGTTTCGGACGGAGCCATAGCAGCAACGAGCGCATACGCGTTTCTCCGTGAATAAGTACGATAATATATCTTATGTAAGGTTGCTATCTTTACACAAAGTGGTTGGACGATGCATCAATGTGTTGTCCAACCACTTTTACTTGCCGGCTATGTGGTATGCAAAACTAGATAACCTAGAATACAATATAGAAAATGAACGGAGGACCTTTATGAACCACGTTAAACACGTTATTCCGATGTCCGATTCGTCGGTCAGTATTAAGCCTGAGGATATTCAGCCCACGGTGCTACCCGATGCATTCATTCAGTCCGATATCGTGCGTAAACTCAATACGTTGAGTCTGCCGCGCTATAACCAGTTGCCCAATGTGACGCTCTACCGCGACCAGGTCATTGAGTATGTTGCGCTGTGGATGGAGCCGCTGTCCATTTGCGTTGAGCACCCTGTCATTACGCCATCGATGATCAATAACTACGTGAAGGTCGGCCTGGTGCCTGCTCCGGTCAAAAAGCAATATGGCCGCGAGCAGATTGCCCGCCTGATCGCTATCTGCCTCTTTAAGCAGGTGTTACCTATTGCTGCGGTGCAGGCACTCTTTAACATTCAGCGTTTGAGCTACGATGCCCCGACGGCCTTCGATTATGTGGTCGATCAGCTCGAGGCATCGATTCGTTCGGCGTTTTCCGTCGAGCAGACGCCGGTTCCCGATACGGCGCATCAGGTAACGCGTGAGTCGCTGCTTGTGCGCAGTGCGGTTTCATCCTTCGTTTCGAAGGCGTACCTGATGAGCTATCTAAAGTTTAATGGGTTTAATAGCTAGCCGACGTATAAAACGGGCGGAGCAAAGGGTCATCTGTCACTTTGTCCCGCCCGTATTTTTGCTTGGTTGGACTTTATTGGCCCGAAGCCACGTCCATGCCGTAGCCGATGATGAGGCCGTGCATCTCGGCGTAATAGGAATCCAGGCCGTTGCAGGGCATGATGATGGTCTTGGAGCCGGGCCAGCGCTCCACAATTCGGCTGGCAAGTGCTTGGGCGCCTGCCTCATTCTCGACATGGTCGATAACGACCTCACCGCCCGTAAAGCCCTCAGCTTCCATGGTGTCGATGATCTTGTTGAGCATCTTCTTTTCGCCACGCGTGTGACCGACGAGTTCGATTTTACCGGCCTCACTCGCCGTGCCCAAAATGCGGATATTGAGCTTGTTGGCAATGACGCCGGCTGCCTTAGGGATACGTCCGGCTTTGGCCAGGTTTTCGTAATTGCACAAGCTGAAGAGGATTTTGCTGTTCTGCTCAAGGCTATCGAAGTATGCGCAAGCGTCCTCGAATGAGACATCCGGGTTGCTTGCAAGATAACGATCAAACAGCAAGAAGATCAGGTCCATCTTGCCGCCTGCTGCGCGCGAATTGACTAGATGAATCTGCCGGTCGGGCTCCTCGGCAAGAACCATATCGCGAGCCGTGGCTGCTGCGTTGTAGCTGCCCGACACGCCCTCAGAGATTGGCATGCAGATGGTCTTGTCTGCCAATTTGAAGAGCTCGGCCCACTCCCCTACGCTGGGACAAGCGCTCGAAGAAGCGTTCGTCTCCGCCTGAACAGCGCAGTTGAGCTCATGTACATCGAGTGAAAGGTCATCGACGAATTCACGCTCCCCCACTCGAATTTTGAGGGGCGCAAATGCAAAGGCGGTATGGGGCGCGGTCGGTTGCCAATCGCGGAGGTTGCAGCTTGAATCGGAGATAAGTGCCCAGCTCATAGAGGGTCCTTTCTATATGCTTCTCAATCATTATAGCTATATTGCTCACCGATGAAGCGTGCATCTAGTATTGAAAACTAGCACATTAGGATCATGTATGGAGCACGGTCATAAATAAATGAACCTCGCAGCTCAAAGGCCACGAGGTTCACCTTCGTTCGCTATACAGAGTGACTTAGTAGCGCACGAAAATGTAGTTGTTGTTCATACCGGCTGCGACGGAACTGATGATGACGCCCGTTTTGTAGTCGGAAGCATGGATCATCTGACCATTACCGATATAGATGCCGGTATGGTAGGAGTTAACCACAACATCGCCGGGTTGCGGATCGGACACACGGGTCCAACCCATGAAGTCGACCGTGGTGCCCAGACGGCAGTAGCGTCCCGTGAGGCAATAGCTTACAAAACCGGAGCAGTCAAAGCTGTTCGGCCCAATGCCACCCCAAGAGTAAGCGTATCCGAGCTTGCTATAGGCACGCGAAACAACGGAACCGCCGTCAACGGACTGGCTCGGTGCGGAAGGCGTCGGAGCCGGAGCCGGAGCCGGAGCGGGCGTCGGGGGCTGCGGAGTGGGAGCGGGCGCGGGCGTGTTTCCGCCGCCGTCGTTGGTCGTACCGCCACCCTTGTTGGTGTTCTCGCTCGTACCGGCGGTGTCGTTGCTCACCGTGGCCTTTTCGGCGGTGCTAGCATTTATGCCAGCCTGCAGCGCGGCGTTGGCCTGGGCCTCAGCAGCAAGCTCGGCCTGCAACTGTGAATCCAGGGAGTTCACGACACTCTGGGCTTCAGCCTGCTGGGCGTTAAGCTCATCGACCTTCTTTTGCGTGGTGGCGACGTTCTTCTCCTGCTCGGCCTGCTTATCGGTGAGCTGCTGCTTAAGCTCCTTGACCTCTTGAATGGTCTGAGCTTGCTTATCGGAAACTTTGCCGTAGTAGAACAGACGGTTGAGCATATCGCTCAGATCATCGACACCCGTCAAAACCTGAAGCAGGCTCAGACCGCCGGTTTTGTACTCGCCGGCGACATAGGTCGAGAGCTTGGCCTGACCGTCAGCGATCTCCTGCTGCTTTTGCGTGATCTCGCCAGCAGTCTGATCGAGCGCCTGCGTCTGCGTGGCGAGCTCATCGTAAATCTGCTGGGTTTGGGTACCGATCTGCTCGAGCTTCGTTCGAGCAGCGGCAAGGTCGGATGCGGTATCGGCGTAGGCAGGAGCCGCGAGGCCCAAGCCCAAAACACAAGCGAGGGTTGCCGTAGCAGCGCAGCGTGCCATGTTTTTGTGCGTGTTTGCTGTGCGCATGTAGCTTCCTTTCCAGTAACTAAGGGTAACGGCTAGTCTACCGTCACCAGGCTAAAGAGCTCCACATCGTCATCAGACGGCGTGAGCTTCTCGCGCGGGTTGAGAAACGCAAGCTCAAGTATACAACCGTAACCGATAAGCTTTGCGCCCATATCTCGCACCAGTTTACCTGTTGCCTCGACGGTTCCGCCCGTCGCGACCAAGTCGTCCAGAATCAACACGGTATCTTTAGAGCTGATAGCGTCGGCATGGATCTCAATGGAATCCGTTCCGTATTCGAGCTCATAGCTTTGGCTCACGGTCTCGCGCGGCAGCTTGCCCGGTTTACGTGCGGGAACAAAGCCGGCGCCAAGGGCTACAGCCACCGGTACGCCAACCATAAAGCCTCGAGCCTCTGGGCCCACGACCTTGGTGATTCCCATGCCGGCAAAGTGCTCGGCGAGGGCATCGGTCATGGCTTTGAGCGCCTCGGGATTGCCAAAGAGCGGCGTGATGTCTTTAAAGATGACTCCGGGCTCGGGATAGTCGGGGATGTCGACGATTTGAGATTCGAAGTCGTACATTGCATGACCTTTCAATGGGTTGCCGGATAAGCGGCAGCTGTTATTTGCCCGCGGTGGCGGTGCCGGTTTGCGAAGGGGCGACGACCTTGAGCGGCTTTACGAGAGAATCCTCGTGCGAAGCCGGCGCGACAGTTTCTTCGTTTTTTGCTTTGGTGAACTCGGAGCGAGTGATTTCCTCATCGAGTGCATCGATGTCGGCGTCCTCGACCACGGCGTTGAGCGACTCAAAAACGCGGTTCTTGAGCAGCGCAGTGTGCACACCCTCCGTCAGGTCGTGAAGCTTCTTAAACGCACGCTCGAGCTTGGCGTCGCGCTCGTCATCGGAGGTGTCCATGCCGAGCATGCTTACGAGCACTTGCTCAAACATCGAGGATTCGCGGTTGGCGGAAGACACGTACTGACGCAGGTTGCGCGGCTCGATATGGAAGCGTGACAGCTCGGAGCAGTAGCGGATGATCGGAAAATCGCGACCATCGACGAGCTCACGGTTCTGCGGACTCTTGATGATGCGAATGAGGTCGTTCTCGGCGAGCGAGCGGATAAACGAGATCTCGACGCCCAGCATATCGGGAATGGTCTCGATGGGATGCAGCTTTTGTTTGGTCTCCTTGGGCTCCGTCTTAAGCGGAACATCGGACAGCAAGCCCACCTCGTAGGCGAGCGTTGACAGGTCCGTGGCGTTTTCCAAGCGCTGCTTAATCACGTTGAGCGGCATGTAGCGGGTCTTCTGCAAGTGCAGAATGACCTCCAGGCGATCAACGTCCTCCTTGGAGTACTGACGGTATCCCTTAGGCGTACGATGAGGGGTAATGAGCCCCTCATCTTCTAGAAATCTAATTTTTGAGTTCGAAAGATCGGGGTATGCGCCTCGAAGAAGGTTGACGACTTGGCCGATACTCAGATAGTTGCGTTCGGCCATGCCCTACTCACCGGTTTCGATGCGCTCCGGCGTGCTCTCGTGGTAGATGAGCGTAAACGTACCGATCTGGACGGAAGAACCATCGTGCAGCGGGGCCGCATTGACAATGGCGCCGTCGACCCAGGTGCCATTGAGCGAGCCCAGGTCCTCAATGCGAGCGCCGAGGCCCTCGCGAATAATGTGCGCGTGGCTACGCGAAACGGTCATGTCATTGAGGAAGATGCCGTTCGCAGGATCGCGGCCGATGGTGGTCACGTCGTCCTCGAGCTCAAAGGCGGCACCAGTCTGCGGACCCTTGACGATGGACAGAACGGGGGCGGTGATGCGCACGTTGGCCATGAGGTCGGGAACGGTGACGTCGCTTGAAGGCACGCGGAATACGCAGGTAGCGTCAGCAGTCTTATCATTGTGAGGCATATTGTTAACCATGTTGTCCATGACAACCCCTAACTTATCGCGGACGTGCCGCAAATAATGAACCGTACGTAATCATACCCCAACGAATCAGTCTTCGATTTCAGGGTTCAGAAAGTCGATGTCCTCGTCCTCGGGATGCGTGAGAGCTTGTTTAATGGCCGCTCCGCCCTTAATGGAGTAGATGACAGCCGTGAGCATGGAGAAGATCACGCCGCCGTACACAAAGAAGATGCCGAGGGGCACCGAGCTTCCGTTGAGGCCCGGGAAGGCCGTAAGGGTTGAAGGTAAAAGATGCAGGCCGTCAATAACGGGGAACCCGAGCAGCATGAGCGAGAAGCCAGTCATGAGCAGTGCAGTGGCAATCTTTCCGGGAAAGACGACATCGATGGGGCGACGGTGATAATGACGCACGATAAGCGTGCCGATGCCCAGATAGATGTCGCGGCCAATAATGAGCACGCAGACCCAGATGGGCAGCTCTCCGCGGACCACCAGCCCAAGTACGCCGGTGAACAGCAGCGCACGGTCGCAGATGGGATCCATGACCTTGCCGAGCCACGAGACCGTCTTGGTCATGCGGGCGATCTGACCGTCCATCCAGTCGGTAGAGGCGGCAACGGCGTAGATAACGATGGCGATGACGCGGTTGTTATCCGCCACAAACAGGTACAGAAATACCAGGGTGAGGATCAGGCGCGTAAAGGTGATGAAATTGGAGATCGTAAAGATCTTATTCGACGGGTAATCGGAAGTGCCGATAAGCTCCTTTTTGATCTTCTTTTTGATGCCCACAGGACTCCCCCGCTGGTTAACGACAAAACTTTCGCTACTATACCCGTTCCGGCGATGTCTATCCAGCGTAAGCATAGAGAGTCCAGACATATGGAGGATGCTACTGGGTTGTGCGGGATTCTGCATTTGTGTACATCAGCCTCCAAATATGACATTTTTCGGCATCTTTGATGGCTGACGTACACGTTTTGATTCGGTGATTACATCGATCGGGAAAGTTGTTGCTTTAAGCAAATTAATCATGATGTGCGGGTCGAGAAGGGTTGGCGCCAAAAGAGCCCAACGGCCGTTACGGCTTCGTTAGAAACGCGCCCCACCATGGATGGTGAACCCGAAAGGTGAGGCGCGCGGGCACGATGGCTCGGCCCGCGCGCCCGGAAGAGAAAGGACGAACCCATGGGTTACATGCTCGAGACGCGCGGGCTCACCAAGCGCTTCGGCCGCGGCGACCAGGCGCAGGACGCCGTGGCCGACGTGAGCCTTCATATCCGCGAGGGCGAGGTGTACGGGCTGCTCGGCCCCAACGGCGCCGGCAAGTCGACAACGCTCAAGATGATCTGCGGGATGCTGCGGCCGACGGCCGGGGAGATCCTCTTTGCCGGGCACGCCTGGCGCCGCGAGGACCTCTACGCAATCGGCAGCCTCATCGAGGAGGCGCCGCTCTACCCCAACCTCACCGCGCGAGAGAACCTGCGCGTGCGCACCACGCTGCTGGGCCTTCCCGAGAGCCGCATAGATGAGGTGCTCGCCGCCGTGGACCTCGCGGACACCGGGAAGAAGCGCGCCGGGCGCTTCTCGATGGGCATGCGGCAGCGCCTGGGGCTCGCGCTGGCGCTGATCGCCCGGCCACGCCTGCTCGTGCTCGACGAGCCCACCAACGGCCTCGACCCCATCGGCATCGAGGAGCTGCGCGACCAGATCCGCGGCTTCGCGGCGTCGGGCACGACGGTGATCGTCTCGAGCCACATCCTCTCCGAGGTGCAGCAGATGGCGGACACCATCGGCATCATCTGCGGGGGGCGCCTCGCCTACGAGGATGCGCTTCGTCCCGGGCAGGACCTCGAGGAACTCTTCATGAGCTTCTGCCGGGAAGGGCGACGAGCGCGCGGGGAGGTGGCGGCATGACGGGCGAGAAAGGCGGCCTGCTCGCGGGCCTGCGCGCCGAGGCCCTGAAGTCGCGCCACGCGGCGCCGGTTCGCCTGGCCGTGCTCATGGCGCTGCCGATGCCGCTGCTCGGCGCGATGCCCTACCGGGGCGTGCAGATCTTCAGCGCGTGGAACTACTGGTACGCGCTCTTCCTGCCCGTGTCTCTCTCGCTCGTGGTGGCGTGCGTCGCGCGGGCGGACGCGCGCACGCGGATGCGGGGGCTTCTGGGCCTGGGCTTCCCGCTCGGGCGCGCCTGGTGGGCCAAGGCGCTCTGGTGCCTCGCGCTCTGCACGCTCTCGAACCTCGTGGTCTTCGGCATCTACCTCGCGGGATCGGCGTTCTCCTCGCAGGGTCTCACGGCCGCGGGCACGCTCACGATGCTCCTCTGCGCGCTCGCCAACACGGTGACCGCGGCGTGGATGATCCCCGCAGGGCTCTTCCTCACGGCGAGGCTCGGCATGCTCGCGGGCATCTTCTGCCCGCTCGCCGCGCAGCTCGTGGGTGGGTTCGCCTGGTCGCTGATGCCGCTGCCGCAGCTCTTTCCGCCGTCGGCGAGCATGGTCATCCCCACGAGCTTCATTCCCGTGCTGCCGAGCGGCGAGCCGCTCGCGGCGGACATGGCGCTCGGCGGGGCGCTCGCGGCGGACGGCGTGCTCACGCTGGCGGGCCTTGCGGTCTGTGCGCTCGCGTTCGCCGCGCTCACGGCGGCGGGCGCGGCCTGGTTCGCGCGCTCCGAGGAGAGGTGATGGCCATGACACGACTCTCCGACCCGACGCCGCGCATGACTCTCCCGCGGGCCCTGCTCTCCGAGGCCCTGCGCCTGGCGCGCTCCCCGCTCGCGGCGGTGCACCTCGCCTGCGGCCTGG
>NZ_QSGH01000006.1:0-268 GCF_003468085.1 Collinsella sp. AM41-2BH | reverse complement strand
GCCTGGCGGCCGGTCTTGCCTGCGGCGAGTACTTCTCCGTAACCCGATGGGACCCGGCGCTGGGCGCGGACGCCTACGCCCAGTTCCTCGGCGCCCTCATGCCGCTCATGTCCGCCATCGTCTGCGGGCTCGCCGTGGACGAGGAGCGCGCTGCCGGCCGCCTCGCCAACCTCACGGCGGTCCCCTCGCGAGGGCGCGCCGTCGCGGCGAAGCTGCTCGCCCTTGCGGCGCTCGGCGCGGGCGCGCTGGCCGTGGCGCTCGGCGCGTT
>NZ_QSGH01000052.1:271-546 GCF_003468085.1 Collinsella sp. AM41-2BH | reverse complement strand
AGAAGGGGGGAGGCCTCGCGGCCTCCCCCCTTTTTTGAGTTCTATAAGCTAACATTTGCCCTTTCTGTTTTAGGCGTGCTCGGATTGACTTTAGTCGAGGGCATCGTTGTCGCTCGCGGTGAGGTAGAGCCGATCTTTTTGTTTATGTCGCTTTCTGGTGGCGATCAGCCGGCTCCAGGGTTCTGTCGCCACGTATATCCGCACGGATCTTTTGCTCCTTATTTCCAGTAAATCAATTAAGGGGCGTTGTTTCAATCAAATAAACTCCGCCAGCG
>NZ_QSGH01000052.1:0-244 GCF_003468085.1 Collinsella sp. AM41-2BH | reverse complement strand
TTATTTAGTGATAGAGCCCCCGCTGGCGTTTTATAGGTTTGTTAACGTTGTCCTTTAATTTATGATGGGCTAACTAGCGGAGACCGACGAGGGTATAAAGATGATATGTCTACAGTGGACAGCAAGATTCCCGAGGTCATACGGTCTGTCCGAGGTTTATGACCATATGTGCGACTCTGAGCAACTCGGAGCCCAGTTAATTAATTTGTGAACAAAATATGGAGTGCGCGATTCCCGCCCCCGG
>NZ_QSGH01000051.1:245-606 GCF_003468085.1 Collinsella sp. AM41-2BH | reverse complement strand
CTGAAGGCGCGCGCGGGCGTCGCGAAGCCGAGCGCGCCGCGCGGCTCGGAGTTCACGTGCGACATGGCGAGCGACAGGTCCGCCGGGGCCAGCCGGTCGAACCTGATTCCGGCGCCCTTGGGCAGCAGCTTCCTGATCTCGACGTGGTTGCGCTCGCAGGCGCCCTTCTGGTCGCTGCGCCTGGGGTCGCAGTAGAACAGCCTCGTCTCGCCCGGCCCCTCGCCGAGCAGCGCCGCGATCGCCGCCTCGTCGGAGAACTCGGCGCCGTTGTCGGTGAGGACGGCGCGGAACACGCGGCGCGTCCCGTCGGCGCCGAGGATGGCCCGGACGCCCTCCAGGGCGTCCGCGACGCACCCGGCGG
>NZ_QSGH01000051.1:0-215 GCF_003468085.1 Collinsella sp. AM41-2BH | reverse complement strand
AGCCTGCTGGGGCGGTGCAGCAGCGTGAGCAGGCAGGCGGAGTCCTCCCGCGCGCCCTCGACGGTGTCCATCTCCCAGGCGGCGGCGCAAACGTCCTCGCCGAGGGCGAGGAACGCGGCGTGCGACCTGCGGGGCGAGTGCGGCGTCGCCCTCTTCGGGGCCCGGTGCGACCTGGGCCTGTAGCCGACCTTGCGCCTGAGCTCCATGTTGGTCAT
>NZ_QSGH01000050.1:0-665 GCF_003468085.1 Collinsella sp. AM41-2BH | reverse complement strand
TCAAGAGCCTTTTCGACGGCTTCTACCACCTCTACCCCAGCCTCGAGCAGCAATGGGCCTACTACGCGCGATATATCGATTTCATGCTGCGCGAGCCGACCTCGCAGCCCTATCTCGACCTACGGTCCCTCATCGGCCATAAGGATTACTTCATCCTGAGCACCAATGTAGACACCCAAGTCGAGAAGACGTTTCCCACCGAGAGGATCTGCAACTATCAGGGAAGCTTCGCGCACCTTCAATGCAAGCAGCCATGCTGCGACGAGCTCTTCGAGGCGAGCCCCTACGTCGAGCGCATGCTCGCGGGCATGGCGGGGTTCGAGATCCGCAGCGAGGATGTCCCCCGATGCCCGCACTGCGGCTGGCAGCTTGTGCCGTGGGTGCGCGACGACACGTTTCTGCAGGGTGCGGCATGGCGCGAGAGCCTCGGACGATACGAGCGCTTCGTGCGCGAGCGCAGCGATCGCCGCGTGCTGTTGCTGGAGCTTGGCGTGGGCGAGATGACCCCCGGCATCATCACGCTCCCGTTCTGGAGCATGACCGCAAAGCTGCCGGATGCGCACCTTTTGAGCGTAAACATCTCGGGCGGCTCGGCTCCGCTGCAGCTTGGAAGCAAGGCAGGGGCGATCCAGGCCGATTTGGGCGCCCTGCTCTCGGCGGCACGG
>NZ_QSGH01000005.1:48523-154164 GCF_003468085.1 Collinsella sp. AM41-2BH | reverse complement strand
CAGCGTCGAGCCGTTACGCGGTTTGGTAAAACCGCGTAACTAACGGAGGCGGAACCTACTTGACGCCGTACTGCTCGTAGTAGGCGTCGATGGCGGTCTTGAGCTCGTCGTCGATGACGACTTTGCCGTCGATCTCGTGGTTGTAGAGGGTCTCGACGACCTCGGCCATGGAGACGATGCTCGCGACGGGGAAACCGTACTTGGCCTCGATCTCCTTCTGCGCGGTGGTCACGCCACCCTTGCCGACCTCCATGCGGTTGAGGGACACGATGAGGCCCTTGATCTCGACATCGGCAGCAGCCTTGACCTTGGGATAGGTCTCGTCGATGGACTTACCGCTGGTGGTGACGTCCTCGACCATGACCACGCGGTCGCCGTCCTGGGGCTCGTAGCCCAGCAGGTTGCCCTTGTCGGCGCCGTGGTCCTTGGCCTCCTTGCGATCGCAGCAGTACTTGACCTCCTTGCCGTACAGCTCGTGGTAGGCAATTGCGGTCACGACGGCCAGCGGAATACCCTTGTAGGCCGGTCCAAACAGCACGTCAAAGTCGTCGCCAAAGTTATCGTGGATGGCCTGGGCGTAATACTCGCCCAGCTTCTTGAGCTGATAGCCCGTCACATAGGCGCCGGCGTTCATAAAGAACGGGGACTGACGGCCGCTCTTGAGCGTAAAGCTGCCGAATTTAAGAACGTCGGACTCAACCATGAACTTGATGAACTCTTGCTTGTAAGCCTCCATGCGGGCTCCTCTCGTAATCGCGTACGTGCCTTCCAGTTTAGCGCAGGCAGGGCGCGTTGCGGGCGCGCTTTGGGGCCTCGGCATTCTGTAAAGGCTTTGTCAGGGGCAATGGTTTTCCAAACATTGGGGTTGACACGGCAAACCCCCTCATCAAGAATACGGGCGGATTGTAACGGGTACGAGATACCCAAAGCGCGCCGCGCCCGGCCTTAAGGAGGTGTGCCATGGAAGGCAGTCATAGTCGAAAAACCTGCATGTCGCCCTCGGCACGCCGCGAGGATTCCGCACGCGCATAAGCGCCAACAGCCGACCGTCAAAACCACCACAAAGGTGCCCGTCCCCTTTGTGGTAGCTCGCGAGCATGACGTGAGCGACATCTAGGTTTTTTGAAGCACATACGACACGTACGCTAACTCCCTTCAACAAGGAGGACCCTATGCTGATGCTCAAAACCGCTACGGTACTCGAAGCTATCTCCAAGCGCCGCCGCACGGCGCGCCCTGCCGCTCACACCGGCCTGTCCAAGAACGCCATATTCGCCGCCACCCATAGCGCCGAGGACGCCCTCGTGCTGCTTGACGCCAGGGCTGGCGGACTCGGTACCGAGCACGCCGCCGAGCGCCTAGACGCCGTCGGCCCCAACACCATCGAGGCGCCGACCAAGACACTCGCCCGCCGCATCGCCGACGCGTTCATCGACCCCTTCGCCGGCATCCTCGCCGCGCTCGCACTGGTCTCGCTCTACATCGACGTGCTCGCCGTGCCCGAGCCCCAGCGCGACCCCTCCACGGTCATCGTCATCGGCATCATGCTGCTGGTATCGGGCGGCATGAAGTTTATCCAGGAAGCCCGCAGCGGCAATGCGGCCGAGGCCCTCAAGGACCTGGCCTCCAACACCTGCTGTGCCCTGCGCGACGGCGAGCGTATCGAGATCCCCTTTGACGAGCTCGTCCCCGGCGATGTAATCCGTCTCTCTGCCGGCGATATGGTGCCGGCCGATGCCCGCATCATCACCGCGCGCGACCTGTTTGTGATCGAGTCCGCACTCACCGGCGAGAGCGAGGCCGTCGAAAAGACCGCTGCCATCACCGTCGCCGAGGGTGCCGACAGCTCCGCGCTGCCGCTCTCTGCCTGCAAGAACATCGTCTTTACCGGCACCTCCGTGCAAAACGGCACCGCTATGGCACTTGTCGTAGCCACCGGCTCGGACACTTACCTGGGCGGCATCGCCAAGATGCTCAACGGGCGCGGCGAGAAGAGCGCGTTTGACCGCGGTGTCTCGAGCGTCTCCATGTTGCTCGTGCGCCTGATGCTCGTTATGGCGCCGGCGGTCTTTGCCATCAACGTCGCCACCAAGGGCAACGTCATCGACGCGCTGCTGTTCGCCACGAGCGTGGCCGTGGGCATCACGCCGCAGATGCTCCCCGTCATCGTGACCTCGAGCCTGTCGCAGGGCGCCAAGGACCTCGCCCGTCGCCAGGTTATCGTCAAGGAGCTACCGGCGATCCAAAACCTCGGCGCGATGGACGTCCTGTGCTGCGACAAGACCGGCACCCTCACCGAAGACCGCATCGTGCTCGAGCGCTACCTCAACACCGACGGCAACGAGGACGCGCGCGTGCTGCGCCATGCGTTTTTGAACAGCTTCTTCCAGACCGGCCTCAAAAACCTTATCGACCTGGCCGTTATCGACCGTGCCGATGTGACGCCCTCGACCGTCGCGCCCGATTCCATGCTGGGCCAGAGTCTGCGCGACCGCTATACCAAGGTCGACGAGGTTCCCTTCGATTTCTCGCGCCGTCGCCTGAGCGTAGTTGTCGCCGACGCCCAAGGCAAAACCCAGATGGTTACCAAGGGCGCTGCCGAGGAAATGCTCGAGATCTGCTCCTTTGTCGAGGTCGATGGCATCGCTCAGCCGCTCACCGACGAGAAGCTCGCCCAGATTCGCAAGCAGGTCGCCGGGCTGAACGCCGAGGGCCTGCGCGTGATTGCCGTGGCGCAGAAGACCGATCCGCGCTGCGTGGGCGAATTTGGCATCGCCGACGAGTGCGACATGGTGCTGATGGGCTTTTTGGCCTTCCTCGATCCGCCCAAGGCGAGTGCCGCGGGCGCCGTCGCCACCCTCGAGGCCAAGGGCGTGGCGGTCAAGGTCCTGACCGGCGACAACGATCGCGTCGCCGCCACCGTCTGCGAGCAGATCGGTATCGACGCGAGCGATGTCTTGCTGGGCTCCGAGATCGATGCGCTCGATGACGCCGAGCTTGCCGAGCGCGCCGAGCACACCCACCTCTTCGCCAAGCTCTCGCCGCTGCAGAAGGCGCGTCTGGTGCGCGTCATGCGCGAGCTGCTCGGTCACACCGTGGGCTTTATGGGCGACGGCATCAACGACGCCGCCGCCATGCGCGCGAGCGACTGCGGCATCTCGGTCGATTCGGCCGTCGACATCGCCAAGGAATCCGCCGATATCATCTTGCTTCAGAAGGACCTGGGCGTGCTCGAGCGCGGCATCATCGAAGGCCGCCGCACCTACGGCAACCTGCTCAAGTACCTCAAGACCACGGTGAGCTCCAACTTTGGCAACGTACTGTCCGTGACCGTCGCGAGCCTGTTCCTGCCGTTTTTGCCCATGAGCGCCCTGCAGCTGGTGTTGCTGTCGCTGGTCTACGAGATCGTATGCATCGCGCTGCCGTGGGACACCGTCGACGACGCCTGGACTGCCCGCCCGCGCGCCTGGGATGCCACGTCCATTAGGGACTTTATGCTCGAGCTGGGCCCCGTGAGCTCGCTGTTTGACATCGCGACCTTCGTCGTGCTCTTCTTTGTGGTGTGCCCTGCCACCGTAGGCGCAAGCTGGTCCGAGCTCGCCGGGACGGGCAACGCCGCAGGCATGGCGGCCTTTGCGGCGCTCTTCCAGAGCGGCTGGTTTGTCGAGTCCATGTGGTCGCAGACGCTCGTGATCCATATGCTACGCTCCCCGCGCCTGCCGAGCCCGCGCGACCACGCCGCGCCCGCGCTGTGCGTCCTTACCGTGCTGGGCCTGGCGCTCGTCACTTGGCTGCCGGCAAGCCCCATCGCCGATGCACTCGGCCTCATGACGCTACCTGCGAGCTTTTTCGCGCTGCTCATCGGCATCGTTTCCGCCTATATCGCGCTCACCCAGCTGGCAAAGCGCCGCTACATTGCCCGCCACGGCGAGCTGCTGTGACACCCGAATCGTGACGCGCGACCCAACAGGCGGTCAAAAAGTCCCGTCTCAAGTTAAACCACTCATTTAAGCACGTCCCCAATGAGTGCGGCGGAATGGCTCCCCTTGACAGCTTAAAGCCGTCATGCAGGAACCATTCCGTCGCAGCCTTATGAAAGGGACTGGGTTGTAAATGTTGGAGAAGAGCCGTTAGCGCCCAGGGGTCAGGATCACCAGGGCGTCGTGCTCAAAGGGATGCTGAGCCACGCGCACGGTGCCGTCACCGTTGTCGCGAACGGGCAGCTTGGCGATGCGCTTGTCCTCCATGTCGAGGACCGTCGCCGTCCAGCCACGCGCGCCGTCGAGCTTAAACTTGAGCGCCGTGGTACGCGGCAGGTACGCGACGATGCGATCGCCAACGCGCGCCACACGGATGGACTCGCGCGCGTCGTCGAGGAGCTCCTGCGCCGGAACCACGGCAAGTGCATCGTCGGCAGCCGTAGCGCCTAGGGCGGCAAGCACGTGCTCGATCGCGCCAAAGTCCCACACACCCGCAAACTGCAGGCACTCTTGCCAGCGGAAGGGCATGTCAAAGCCCTCGCCCAGGACCGAACCCTGGCTGCGCGATGTTTGCCAGTTCCACACGCCGTGCGCGCCATAGGTCACACCCGCGCTGGCGCCGGCAAGGATCGACGACCACACACTCGCGCGGCAGTCCTGCGCGGTGAAGCGCCAGTACACATTGCGCGACGCACCCATCTGCTCGTAACAAGGCTCAGAGTTGACCATCGGCTTTTTGGGATAGTTGGCGATAAAGTCCTGCGGCAAGTGCCAAGCCTCGGGCTGGCCCTCGTAGTTGTGGCCGGGCTGGAACATGTAGAAGTCCAAGCGGTCCAGGTACCGTGCCGGGATGGTGCGGTTGCCGCGGTTGATATGCATGGTGCGCAACGCCTCGGGCGCGCGATTGACGACTTCGTCGAGGGCATCCTCGTAATAGGCGATCGCCTCGTCGCTGGTAAAGTCGGTATCGCCCGTCACCACGTAAACGGGGTCGAACTCACCCAGGTTCTCGACGACGCGGGCAACGTGGGCACGGACCTCCTCGCGCGGCATAACCTCGGCACCGCAATGCTCGGCAATCTTGGCGCCCCAGGTACCGGGCACGTAGTTGCACCACATAAGCACGAGTGCCGGACGAATGCCGTGCTCGACGGCAGCGCGACACATGGCGGCGGCACGATCCCAGTACGCTTGGTTGGGTCGGGACCAATCAAAATGCACGCCATCCTCGCTGGCATAGGGCCAAATGCCCAGATCGGGGCAGCAGCGATCCCACTGCGGCAGCGTGTTGATCTGCAGCACGTTCATGCCCTGCTCGGCGCGACGGGTCAGATAGTAGTCCCAATCGGCCTCGGCAATGCTCGTAAACGCGCTCCAGCACGTATCGGCAAACCAAAAGAACGGTTTGCCCTCGCACAAAAAGCCATCCTGGCGACCGTTGACGGTCAGCGTTCCCAAACTCATCTGCATGTCCTTTCGTTCGATAAAGGATTTGCGAACCGCCGGAAACTTTCGCGGTAACCCCGCGCGAAAGCCCCCGCCGCTTGGCAAACCCTCGCGGGCGAATCTCACCCGCCCCCCATCAGTCTACCTTGCAAGAAGGGCCCCGCCGGGCTTGCGCCTGACGGGGCCCTGTCGTGTAGGTGAGGTCATATGCAACCGAATGGTTTGGCCTTAGGCCTCCATCTCGGCGAGTTCCTCCTTGGAGAAGCCGCAGGCAAAGACGACGGCAGCGGCGATGACAAAGGAGATTGCCATACCAACGATAGCCCAGACGGTGTTCATCTGGCCACCCTGCAGGTAGTTGGTGAAGACCAGGAAGTTGGAGGCACCGCCTGCGAGGTAGTAGGTAACACCCATGAGGCCGGAGAACACAGCGCCGATAGCACCGCCGATGAACATGCCAAACATGGTGCGACGGAAGCGCATGAGGATGCCGAAGAGCGCGGGCTCGGTGACGCCGCCGGCGATGGCGGAGATGACGTAACCGATGGCGAGAGACTTCTCGTCGGGGTTCTTCATCTTGAGGAAGGCACCGAAGGCGCAGCCCCAGACAGCGGCCATAGCGCAGTTGGTGGAAACGAAGACGAAGGGATCGTAACCGGCAGCGATGATCTGAACCTGGGCGAGCAGGATGACGGGCATGTGCATGCCGCAGACCACGAAGAGCTGCCAGAAGGCGCCGAGGATGGCCATGACGATCAGGATGCCGATGCCGCCAAGGTCAGCAAGGCCGAAGAGGGCGTTGGCGATCAGCGTACCGATCTCGTTGCCGATCGGAGCGAGGACGATGAAGGCAATGGGGATCGTGACGATCATGGTGCAGAACGGCGTGAAGACCGTGGACAGCACGTCGGGCATAACCTTCTTAAAGAACTTCTCGATGAAGTACAGGACGGGCACCGAAAGGATGATCGGCAGGACGGACTGCTGGTAGTTGGCAGCGGCGATCTGGATGCCGTAGACGGAGATGATTCCGCCGCCCTCCTGGGTGGCGACGCTCACCACGGAAGGAGCCATGAGGGCGCCACCGAGCAGCATGCCGAGCACCGGGCTGGCGCCGAGCTTCTTAGCGGCGGCATAACCCAGGTAGATGGGGATAAAGGTGAACGTGGCCTCGTACAGCGTGGTGTAGAGGAACGTATAGGTCGGGTCGTCGGCCGAGAGCACACCGAGCATGGTGGGGCCGAGGACGGCCGCGATGGTACGGAACAGACCACCGGCCATGAGCAGCGGGATGAGCTGGGTCATGGAGCCCGACAGATAGTCGAGGATGATGTTAGGCAGGTTCTTGAGCTCGAACTTCTCCTTGGGAGCGTCGAGGTTCTCGTTGACCGCCTCGCCCTGTTTGACGCCGGAGATGGCGACGAACTCGGCGAGCACCTTGGGCACGTTCTGGCCGATGATGACCTGGAGCTGGGCGCCGGCGAACTGGCAACCCAGAACACCCTTGACCTTCTTGATCTTCTCCACGTCGACCTTGTTGTTATCCTTGAGCGTCAGACGCAGGCGCGTCATGCAGTTGGTGGCAACGGAAACATTCTCCGCGCCGCCCACGAGCTCGAGGACATCGGTGGCAATCTGCTTGTTATCTACTGCCATGGGACCCCTCCCCATATCTTCGTGTGCCAGCCCCCTTGGGCTTAGGCACGCCTTTGGCCCGGCGACTATAACCCCTTACGGTTGCCGGACCCTTGGATACGCTGTCGTAAACAAAGTGTTTACTGAACGTTTACGGGCTTTAGTTTACACGGAGCGCCTCATTTGTGGCAATTTTACCGTGCAGAGTCCGGCGAACGGTAGGAAATCGGGGGTGAACGTATTCCAATGGCGGGAGATAGTCTCTTTGACTGTCTATTGATAAATGGCTCTTTACGTGGGCTTTTATTTTGATAAACACCTCTATGACCTGTTAACTCATCAACAGAAGCCCTGCTAGAAGCTAGTAAACATATGTTTAGTAGTTCATGGCGTGTTAAATTTTGCCGTTTACCGAGTTTATCAGCTTGTTCTGCAATTCTGGATTAAACTAAACATGTTTAGATTGTATTGCCGCTTTTGTTTCCCACTAGCGGCGCAAGGGAGGCAGCTCATGGAACTCAAATTGTGTACCTACGCAACCGTCACCACCTTGGGCGACTTTGGCCCCTGGATCAGCAAGGTCGTACTCGACCTGCCCTGCACCGTGCGCGCCAACGACATCGACGCGAACACCTTCCATATATATGTAGAGCGTCACGAACGCTCGGGCGAAGTTCTGATGCGCAAGGAGCGCGGCGCCGACCATGCCGCGCCCTCCGTGGGTTACATCGACGTTCTCGCCACATATCCGTGCGACGAAAACGGACGTAAGCTCGCCGTGGGCACCCATGTGGCGCTCGAGGTCGCCGAGCAGCGCCTGACCAAGACCATCGAAGGCGGCGTCATGGGCTCGCGCATGCTCGATGACCAGCTGCGCATCACGCAGCTCGCGGCTCTTCCCGGCAACGACGGCGACGATCCCACCTGCGGCCTGGTCTTCGACACCTGCCGTGGCGATATCTGCCCTGCGCTCAAAGGCTGGAGCAACGACACGCAAAAGACCGCCGTCGACGGTATCGCGCTCGAATACGGCTTCTTTGAGCCCAGCTTTAAGGCCGAGGACTCGGCATGCTTCAACCCCTTTGCGCCCGAGGCCACGGCCGTGCCCCAAAAGGCACCGCTCGTGGTGTATCTGCACGGCGCCGGCGAGGGCAAGGGCGCCACGCAGGGCGAAGGCGCCACGCGCGCCTATATCGGCAACCGCGTGACGGCCATCAGCCAGGCGCAGATCCAGCGCTACTTTGGCGGCTTTGCCTGGGTGCTCGTGCCGCAGTCGCCCACGTTTTGGATGGACAACGGCGTCGAGCAGCTTGGTCACTCCAACCAGAGCATCTACTCCCCCGTGCTCAAGGCACTTATCGATGAGTTTGTCGCCGAGCATGCCGACCGCATCGACACCGACCGCATCGTGGTCGCCGGTCTTTCCAACGGCGGCTTTATGACCCTGCGCCTGTGCGCCGACTACCCCGATTTCTTCGCCGCGGGCCTTCCCTGCTGCGCCCCGTGGTACAACGCCACGGACGAGGACGTAGCCGCGCTCGCCAAGACGCCGCTGTGGTTTACGCACTCCAAGGGCGACGAGCTCGTGTGCCCGCAGCAGACCGTGCTGCCGCTGTTCGCGCGCCTGCGCGATGCCGGCGCCAACGTGCATCTCACCTACTTTAGCCATGTCGAGGACCTGACCGGCGTGTATCGCGAGGCCGACGGCTCGGCCAAGAAGACGTTCAACCACGGCGTGTGGATCCACCAATTCAACGACCTGTGTTATCAAGACTTCGACGGGGGCAACGTACTCATCGACGGCGAGCCGGTGGGCTGCTGGGAGTGGTCGGCCAGGGTCGACCGCTAAGCCCTCCCATCGCGGGGACCGGGGTTTAGTCTTGCAAACGTCCTCGGGCATGCATGGGCTGGCGCTTTGCGCTTCGCGCTGCGCCTGCCCATGCCCCCTGCGGAATGTTTGCAAGACTAAACCCCGGTCTCCGCTGCGTTGACGTTGCTGTGACCCTGGCCGGCCGCTTCTAGCGGGCCGCCGGGTCGGTGGCGATGGGGGCATGGGTCCCGTCTTGCCTTGCGCGTAACTGGCTGAATTGATTTTGATTGGAGCTGTTCCTATGTCCCAGAAGTTGACTCGGGTGATTGTTACCACTGATATGGAAGTCGATGATATGAACTCGCTTGTTCATTTGGCTCTGTATCTCAACTTGCTTGATGTTCAGGCTGTGGTGTATACGGCTTCGCAGTATCACTTTCTTGGGGATGGGGTTCATACGCTCGGCGAGGTGAATTCGCATTGGCGGACCAAAGGGCGGCGCTCTTATGAGTGGGCTGTTGTGCCTCATGAGCCCGATCCGCTAGCCGGCGAGCTTCGTGAGTATCGGCCGTTTCCCGAGCATTGGATTGAGAGTCTCTGGAGTAATGAATATGCCCAGGCTTGGCCGCAGTTGCAAGCAAATGCGGCCGCTGCCGGTGAGCCGCCGTTTCCCACGCCCGCCCAGATGATCGAGCGCACCTTTGTGGGAAATGTTGCCTTTGAGGGTGATGTGACTGAGGAAACTGAGGGGTCTCGCGTAATTGCGCAGGCGATTCTGGATGATGATCCGCGTACGTTATGGTTGCTCAGCTGGGGTGGTATGAATACGATCGTTCGCGCCCTCATGAGTATTGCCGAGCGCTATCGCGCCACGCCCGAGTGGCCCGCCGTACGGCAGCGGGTCTATCAGAAGGTGCGCGTGATGGGCGTTGCCGATGGCGTGGGGCAGGACAACTCGTGGCTCGACCATGGACGCGAGCTCTTTCCCGAGCTCATCTTTTGGCGTACGCCCTATATGTATGGCAACTATTTCGACGCCAAAACAGCTCAGCCCGATACGCTGCCGCTGTTTAAGGCTCCTTGGCCTGAGCGGAATCTCACGCAGGGCAACGGACCCCTCATGGCACGCTATATGCTCTATGGCGATGGTAAGGTCTACGAAAACGAGCCCGAGCGCTTTCAGTTTGGCAAGCATGCCCGTCTGGATTGGGGCCTAGAAGGCAGGCCCGCGGTGCAGTTTGAGCGCGGCGACTTTATGGCCGAAGGCGACAGCATGACCTATATTCCGCTGCTTCCGTTTGGCCTGCGCGGTATCGACGACCGCGACTTCGATACGCTGCTGGGCCGCATGTTTTTTGATGGGCATCCCGATGCGAACGCGCCCGCCGGTTTTGCCTCCATCGGCACGCCCGCAGACGACAATCTCAATCCCTACCTGCGTGCCTATCAGGAAGACTTTGCCGCCCGCGCACAATGGTGTGCCCATGATCCGGCAGCCTGCTCGCATCCGGCACATGTTGTCGAGGTCACGGCCGACCGCAGCGCCACAGCCGGCGAGCGCGTCGACCTTACAGCGACCATCGTCGACCCCGACGGCAAGGGCTTCGATGTGCATTGGGATGTCGCCGTGGACCCGTCGAGCTATGCAGGCGCCCAGGATCTGTCGCTGTGGCAAGAATGCACGGTAGACACCGCTTTCATCGTGCCCGCCGACGCGCGGCCCGGCGACCGCCTTGTGCTCACCCTTACCGTGCAGACGCGCGCCGAGCGCCCCTGCACCCGCTACGGCCAGGTCGCCATCACCGTCGCGTAGCAGCGACGGCGCTCACACTCAACAAGAAGTGCCCCCAAGTGCCGGCCAAATGACGAGAGTGGATAATCTCCCACTTTGAGCCCCCAAACAGGCCAAAAACGGCAGATTATCCACTCTCACTTTGGGGCACTCATTGGGGACAGACTTAAATGAGTAGTCGTTGGGGACGTTCTTGTTTGACTGGTCATTTAAGTACGTCCCCAATGAGTGCTTTCACTTCTTTTAACAAAACGCCCGGCGGGCATTAACTGCTCGCCGGGCGTTTTGGTTAGGAAACTCTGAAGTTGAGTGTCTCGGCTTCCTTAGGACAGATCCTCACCATTCGTTTCAATGACGTGCTTGTACCAGTCAAAGCTCTTCTTCTTGGAACGCTTGAGGGTGCCGTTGCCCGCGTCGTCGCGGTCGACGTAGATAAAGCCGTAGCGCTTGGACATCTCGCCCGTGCCGGCGCTCACCAGGTCGATCGGGCCCCAGGTGGTGTAGCCCAGCAGGTCAATGCCATCCTCGGTCACTGCATCGCGCATCGCGGCGATGTGCTGGCGCAGGTAGTCGATACGGTAGTCGTCGTTGATGGAGCCATCCTCCTCGACAACATCCTTGGCGCCCAGACCGTTCTCGACCACAAACAGCGGCTTCTGATAGCGGTCGTACAGGTCGTTGAGGGTGATGCGGAAGCCCAGCGGATCGATGGCCCAGCCCCACTGGCTCTCCTGCAGGTAGGGGTTCTTGGCGCCGGCGAAGGCGTTGCCCTGGGTGCGCTCGACATCAGGGTTATCGGCACCGGCGGAACAACGGGTGCTGTAATAGCTAAAGCTGATGAAGTCGACGGTGTTTTCGGCCAGGATCTCGCGGTCCTCGTCAGTCATGCCGACGTCGATGCCCAGACGCTCGAGCTTCTTGACGGCATAAGCCGGGTAGTAGCCGCGGCTCTGGACGTCGACAAAGAAGTAGTTGTCCTGGTTGTCGAGCTGCGCCTGGCGCACATCGCCCGGACGGCAGCTGTAGGGATAGCAGCTGCCCGCGGCGAGCATGCAGCCGATCTTGACCTCGGGGTCGATCTCGTGGGCGATCTTGGTTGCCCAAGCGCTGGCGACGAGCTCGTTGTGGGCGGCCGGGTACTCGACGGCTTCCTTGTTCTCGCCCTCCTCAAAGACCAGGCCGGCACCCATAAACGGCAGGTGCAAGATCATGTTGATCTCGTTGAAGGTGAGCCAGTACTTCACCAGGCCCTTGTAGCGGGTAAAGATCGTGGTCGCGAGGTTCTTATAGAAGTCGATGAGCTTGCGGTTGCGCCAGCCACCGTACTCCTTGATGAGGTGGACGGGGCAGTCGAAGTGCGTGATGGTCACGAGCGGCTCGATGCCGTGCGCCTGGCACTCGCGGAACACGTCCTCGTAGAAGGCCAGGCCGGCCTCGTTGGGCTCGGTCTCGTCGCCATTGGGGAAGATGCGGGTCCAGGCCAAGCTCATGCGGAAGGTCTTAAAGCCCATCTCGGCAAAGAGGGCGATGTCCTCCTTGTAGCGGTGGTAGAAATCGATGCCGGTCTGCGCGGGGTAGTAATAGCCGTCCTCAAAGTCGAGCATCTTGCGCTGGCCGGAGACCACCGCGAAGCGCTCGGGGCCGTGCGGGGCCACATCCACGTTGGCCAGGCCGCGGCCGTCCACGTCGTAGGCGCCCTCGCACTGGTTGGCAGCCGTCGCGCCGCCCCACAGGAAGTCTTTACGGAAAGCCATACATCGATCCTTTCACACGCTGTTTGTCGTAGCTTCAGTATCCCCGTAAGCAGCGCGCTACTCAACGGCAACGACGCAGGCCGACACTTCTTTTCGCACACGGCGGCCCGGCAGCCGCCCCTGCCTGACACTTTCTGATACCGCCGCCCCAAACCACCACAAAGGGGATAGGCACCTTTGTGGTGGTTGGGGGCGGTTTGTCTCGATCTGTAACAGGTAGGCAGCCAAAACCGGGCTTGGTGTTACAGATCGAGATTTTCGGGCAGCCCCCCGCAGTTTGTCTAAATCTGTAACAGGTAGAGACGATTTAGCCCGCTAGATGTTACAAATCGAGACGGAAGATGCTAGTCGCAGGCGATGTCGAGGTTCTTGCCGACGAGGCCCACGTAGCCGCCCTCGGCAGCCTTGGGGCTATCGGCGTGGCAGAGAACCCACTTGTCGGCCTTCCAGTAGCAGTAGCTGTCGCCGGCGGCGGGCATGTCGGCTGCGGCCTCGGGGCGCGGGCCATTGGTGCCCGCCGGCAGCGCCACCATCACCTGGAAGCCGCCGTCGTCGACCATGCAGGGCGTGTAGTGGAGCGTGGTGTTGAAGACTTCGACGACCTTGCCCGCCGGTACGCGGAACGCCTTGACGCACGCGGTGTCGAGCTTGCCGTCCTCGATCTCCCAGCGATGCGCCACGAGCAGGATAAAGTCGCGGGCGCCCAGGTTAAACTCGCTGGCGCGGTGATACTCCAGGCAGTTGAGGCGTGTGTTGTGCCCGTTGCACCAGCCGAGCTGGAAGGAGCGGCCGCCGTACATGAGAAAGCCCAGCTTATCGGCATCCTTGACGCCCTCGAGCTCCGGCGCGCTTGCTACGTACTTGCTGCCTTCGGGAATGGGCGTGGCAGAGAGCGCCTCGAGCACGAGCGACGTGAGCTCGGACGGAACGTCATCCCAAACGTTGCCATAGGATTTGAACTCGGGATCGTTGACAGAATAGATGTGCATGTTCGCTCCTGTTCGTAAATGTGACTATACGAACATTCTAGAACAAACATGAGCGATTTTGAACGCTCGTCCCGACCACTCAACAAAAAGGCGCCCCCGCATAAGCGAAGGCGCCCAATGCGCGCGCTTTGGGCGATAAAGCCCTTACGCCTGCTGATAATGCAGGTGCTTCTCATCGATATCGGCCAGGTCGCGGTCGAGATAGCGACGCGCGAGCCAGTTTGCCATGGGGAGGTTCTGGTCCAGATAGTTACCGCACTCCTCGGGAGCGGCACCGGGGACATCGCCCTCAAAGCCGGCGACAAACTCGAACAGCTCACGCACGAGCGGCAGGATCTCCTCGCTCGTCACCTCGCCAAACACGACGAGGTAAAAGCCCGTGCGGCAGCCCATGGGACCAAAGTAGACAATGCGGCTCGACCACTCGGCATGGTTGCGGAGGAACGTGGCACCCAGATGCTCGATGGTGTGGCACTCCGCCGTGTTCATAACTGGCTCCTTGTTGGGCGTGGTCAGGCGCAGGTCAAAGGTGGTGACGGCGGCGCCGGTCGCCGGATCGTGGTCGATGCGGCTCACATACACGCCGGGCTCGAGCAGCAGATGGTCAACGGAAAAACTCGCGATGCGCTCCATGGCAGATCCTCTCGGTAGTCAATTTGGGACGGGGCTCTTTTAGCTGGTTCGAATGATCGCACCAATCATACCAGTCAAAAAAGCCCCATCCCAAATGAGCTGCCCGGGAATAGCCTGCGGGCGCCGCGCAGCCGCCTAGGCAGTGTAGGCAATGGTCGCGTCGACGGCGTGACGCCAGCCGGCGATCTTTTTGGCTCGTTCGTCGGCGGACATGGCAGGCTCCACGATGCCGCGGGCGCCGTAGACGTCGACGACATCGCGCGTGTACATGCCCAGCGCAATGCCGCAGGCCCAGGCCGCGCCCAGGCCGCTCATCTCGTCGTTGCTCGCAATGCGGATGGGCGAGCCGACCAGGTCGCTCTCAAACTGCATCAGGTACGCATCGCGCGTGGGACCGCCGTCAACACGAAGTTCGGCCAGCGCCGCGCCCGAATCCTCGACCATCGCATCAATCACGTCAAAGATCTGATAGGCGATCGACTCGTCGGCGGCCTTCACGAACTCCGCGCGACCCGTGGTGCGCGTCATGCCAAAGACGCAGCCCTCGGCGTCACTCGCCCAGTGCGGCGCGCCCAGACCGGTAAACGCCGGCACAAAGTAGACGCGGCTCGCCGGATTGGCGGCGTAGCACAGGTCGGTAACTTCCTCGGGGTTATTGATGAGCTCCAGATCGTCGCGCAGCCACGTCTTGACGGCGCCGGCGTAGCTCACGTTGCCCTCGAGCACGTACTCGGTCACGCCGTCCATGCGCCATGCGAGCGAGCTCGAAAGCCCGTGCGAGCTGGCGACGAACTCGTCGCCGACGTTCATCATGACCGAGCTGCCGGTGCCATAGGTCGCCTTAGCCATACCGCGGCTGTGGCAGCCCTGCGCGAACAAGGCCGCGTGGCTGTCGCCGAGCACGCCGTGAATGGGCACGGGCGCTGGCAAAAAGCCACCCAGATCCGTCGTGCCGAACAGGCCATCGGAATCGGTCACCTGTGGCAGACAGGCCACGTCGACGCCAAAGGCCTCGCACACCGGCTCGCTCCAGCAGCCACAGCGCAGGTCAAAGAGCTGTGTGCGGCTGGCGTTAGACCAGTCGCAGCGGAACTCCGCGCCGCCCGTGAGCGTCCAGGCCACCCAGGCATCGATGGTGCCCAGGCAAAGCTCGCCCGCTGCCGCGGCCTCGGCAGCCGCGGGAACGTTCGCGAGAATCCAGGCCATCTTGCCCGCCGGATAGTAGGGCGAGAGTACCAGACCCGTCGTGTCGCGCACCAGATCGGCCACACCCTCGCGCGCGGCCAGCCTGTCGCACAGCCCGCGGGCGCGGGCGCACTGCCACACCACGGCGTCGCACAGCGGCTCGCCCGTCGTGCGGTTCCATGCAACGGTGGTCTCGCGCTGGTTGGAGATACCGATGCCGGCGACGTCGGCCGGATCGACCCCGGTCTCCTCCACCACAGCACGCGCCACGGCCAGCACGTTAGCGGCGATCTCGGCTGGATCATGGCTCACCCAACCGGCCTCGTTGACAATCTGGCGATGCGAGCGATCGGCACGATGAATCAAATGGCCGCCCTCGTCCACCAGCAGCGCCTTGGTGCCCTGCGTGGATTGATCGATACCGATGATGTATTTACTCATGTACTCTCCCATTCCTTCCGTCAAATCGAAGACAACCTGGCGGACAAGGAGCGAGCGGCCGTCAAGTGCCGCAGATTGCCGTGAAAGAGGAGCGCCGCGTACTCTGTGTACGCAAGCGACGGTTTGAACGGCAAGGTGCGGTGCTTGGCGGCCGCGCAGCGTCTGTTTCTACTAGTTGCCAAGGAACTCGGCGACCGTCTTTGCGATTCCGGCACCCGTCAGGCCGTAGTGCGCAAAGACCTCGGGACTCGTGCCGGTGATGACCGGCGCGTCGGGCAGGCTTAGGCACTTAACCGGACGCGGGCAATGCTCGCCCACGACCTGAGCGACCATGGAGCCCAGGCCGCCAAAGGGGCTGTGCTCCTCGACGGTCACGACGGCGCGCGTGGCACCGGCGGCCTCAATCACGGCCTCGGCGTCGAGCGGCTTGACGCAGTACATGTCGAGCACGGTAGCGGAGATACCCTGCTCGGCCAGCAGGTCGGCGGCGTCCACGGCATGGCGGACCATCTCGCCGGTGGCGACAATCGTCACATCGGTGCCGCGACGTACCCAGGTGGCACGGTCCATCTGGAACGGGCACTCGTCCTCGGTATACACGTCCTCGACCGGGTTGCGGCCCACGCGGATATAGGCCGGCTTGTTGTCGGCAACCAGGGCGCGCACGAGCTCGGCAGTCTGGAAACGATCGCTCGGCAGATATACGCGCATGTTGGGAATCGCGCTCATGGCAGCGATATCCTGCGCGGAGTGATGGCTCATGCCTAAGGCGCCGTAGGAGACGCCGCCCGAGATACCGATGAGCTTGACGTTGGTGTTGGAGTACGAGACGTCGACCTTGCACTGCTCATACGAGCGTGTGGTCACAAAGGACGCCGGCGAGGCGGCCCAGGCCTTCTTGCCGCACGAAGCCATGCCGGCGGCGATGCTCACCAGGTCCTGCTCGGCGATGCCGACCTCAATGGACTGCTGGGGATACTGATCGAAAAACGGCGTGAGCGATGCGGAGCCGCGGGAGTCGGAGCACAGGACGACGATGTCCTTATCGGTCTCGGCGGCCTCGAGCAGCGTGTCGCAGATAACCTTGCGGTTGGCGATCTTGTTAGCCATTGATAGCCTCCTTGTGGGCAGCGAAATCGGCGATGATCTGGGCATATTCCTCGTCGTTGGGCAAGTGATGATGCCAGGCGGCCTTGTCCTCCATAACGGGCGAGCCATAGCCCTTCACCGTGTTGAGGATGATGACCGTGGGCTTACCCTTGGTCTCGGCGGCCAGCGTCAGCGCGGCGTCGATGGCCTGGACGTCGTTGCCCGGAATGGAGAGCACGTTCCAGCCGAAGGCGGCCCAGCGCTCCTCCTGCGAGTCCTGCTTCATAACGTCCTCGGTGCTGCCGCTGATCTGCAGGCGATTGCGGTCCACGAGCGCGCACAGGTTATCGAGCTGGTAGTTGCCGCCGCTCATGGCGCCCTCCCAGACCGAGCCCTCGGCAAGTTCGCCGTCGCCCATGATGGTGTAGACGCGGTAGTCGCGGCAGTCCATCTTGCCGGCAAGCGCCATGCCCACGGCCACGGGCAGACCGTGACCCAGCGAGCCCGAGTTCATCTCGATGCCCTTGAGCTTGTTGTTGGGATGGCCGATGTAGGGGCTGCCGAACTTGGAGAAGCGGGCCTTGACGTCGTCGAGGTCAAGATAGCCCTCGTGGCAGAGCACCGCGTAGTAGGCCTCCATAGCATGGCCCTTGGAGAGAACGAAGCGATCGCGGTTGGGATCGTCGACGGTCTCGGGCGAAATGTTGAGGTGGTTGGCATAGAGGGTCATGAGGGCGTCAATCACCGACATGTCGCCGCCGATGTGGCCGCCGGCGCCAGCCATGATGATATCGACGCAATCGCGGCGAAGGTCCCAACGCAGGGACTCAAGCTCTTCGATAGTTGCCATTTCTACTCTCCTCGCAGGTAAGCTTTGACGTCTTCTTCGATGGGGTCGTACAGGTCGGGGACAATGCCGATGTACTTGCACGCCTCGTAGAGCACCGGCACCACGTTGGCGTGAATGGCGACGCAATGGTGGATGTAGGGACCCTCGACGATCTTGGCCTCGAGGCGCTTGAGGTTGTCGACCTCGACCCACAGGTAGGTGCCCATGCCGGCCGGGCCGTCGATGCCGCGGGCGTTGCCCAGCAGCAGCGAGTACTCGCCGTTGTCGCCGTCAAAGCGGGCAAGGGTGAGGTCGCCGTGCTTGGCCTCGGCCGTCAGCGCGCCGGGGTGATCGAAGGCCAGCGGATAGGTGAGCTTGGGCTTGACGGCCGCGCAGCTGCAGGGCCAGGGGCCGCAGTGCTGCAGCAGCTCGCCGTTCTCGTTATCGGGATGACGCACGGTCCAGTCGGCGAACATGCCGCGGTGACGGCCCAGGTCGGCGGCCTCGACCATCAGCGCGGTGATAGCGCCATGGATGTCGGTCTCGCAGACGATGGGGATGCCCATCTCGTTGAGGATTGCGTTGGCGGCGCAGGGCATAATGCCCAACTCGTCCTGCAGGGCGTTCCAGCACTGGATGGCGCCGGCGTTGCAGCCGTACTTCTCGACCAGGCGCTTCATGGCAATGGCGAGTCCTGCGACCGCAGGAACCTTGTCCTCGGGGATGCAGATCTCAAAGCTGTCACCAATGTGGGCGAGCATGGTTGCCATGGCCTGCTCGTCAGCCTGGGCGTCGCGCACGGCCTGGACAAGCTCGGTCATGGGGATGGGCGAAAGCTGGATGTTGAACTTCTCGAGCAGCTCGCCCTCGTTGCACATGGTCGACCAGAAATCGAACGGACGGGTGGCCATCTGCAGGATGCGGGTGTGCTTGAAAGTCTTGACCACGTTGCACACGGCCAAAAAGTCCCAGACACCGCGCTCGAACTCGGGATCGGTCAGACGGCAGTTGGTCATGTAGGTGAAGGGAACCTGGAAGCGACGCAGGACCTTGCCGGTGGCGAACAGGCCGCACTGGCTATCGCGCAGACGGGTGCCGTCGGGCTCGGGGCGCTCGTCGCGCGGACCCCACAGCAGCACGGGCAAGCCGAGCTCGCGGGCAAGGCGGGCGCAGACATACTCGGTACCAAAGTTGGCGTGGCAGAGCATGATGCCGTCGACGCCCTCGGCGCGGAACTTCTCGACGATAGGCGCGATATGGCTGTCGTCGAACAGCAGGCCCTCGTCGTTGATGTCGTCGATATCCACAATCTCGACGCCGATCTCGCGCAGGCGATCAGCCGTAAGGCCGCGATACTTGATCGCGTCCGGCGCGCTAAAGATGCTACGGCGCGTGGGCACAAAACCGAGCTTGATCTTATCCATGTACGTCCTCCCCTAGTCACATGTTCAGTAAACAGACGCATGTTTCGTTTTGTTCTGTTTACTAAATGTTTTACTCTTCTGTTTAGAAGTTTAGCGCGAAATACCCGTAGACGGTAGAGAAATCAGCCTAAACGGTATGTAAACAATCTGAACATATAAGGGAAACAAAAAGAGGACCCCGAAGGATCCTCTTCTGAATGGCACTATGTTAACTGCCCTAGCGAGCTTTGGCACGCTGCAGGCAATGCCGTCTCCGCCTAGATTTCGCGCACGCTCTGGCGCTCGACAAAATAGGTCGACACGGCCGTTTTGCAGGTATAGCTCTTGGGATTGCGGATGTTACCCACCAGACGGCGCACCGCGATCTCGCCCACCTCGTGTTTGGGAACATGCACCGTGGTGAGTGGCGGGTTGGAGAAGGCGCCCAGAGATAGGTCGTCAAAGCCGATGATCGAGACATCCTCGGGCACGCGAATGCCGTGCTCGTTGAACGCGCGCATGGCACCCACGGCGAGCACGTCGTTCTCGGCAAAGAAAGCCGTCGGCAGGTCGTCACGTGAGACGCTGTCGAGCCATGCACCCATATCGCGATAGGCACCTTCGAGCGTGGTGCCCAGCGTGACGCGCCATGCCGGGTTTGCCTCGAGGCCCGCATCCTCAAGTGCTTGGCGATAGCCGCGCTCGCGATCCTTAAAGTTGCGGATACGAAGATCGCCTGCCAGATAGCCGATTTGCCTGTGACCCTTCTCGATAAGGTAGTCCACGGCGCGCAGCACCGAATCGGTATTGGCAATGACTACGGCATCAAAGTACTGGCGGTCGCTCCAGCCGTCGAGCACGATCAGGTGGGCGGCAGCGTTGGCGAACAGGGCGTAATCTTCCTCACCCAGCTCGGTACCCATCAGCACGATGGCGGCAGACGGGTCGGCGATCAGGCCCTCGACCTGCGGACGCACGGCGTCCAGGTCGCTAAAGTCGAGCGAGACAAAGCTCGTGCTCATGCCGTGGCGACGCGCCTGGCGCTCCACGCCCTCAATAACCGCGGGATGGAAGGTGCTCTCGTCCAGGATGGCGCCCGTCTTGCGCGCGAGCACAAACTGGATGCTCTCGAGCTGCGTCGACTGCTGATAGCCGAGCGACTGCGCGCACTCCAGGATGACTTTGGCGGTCTCCTCGCTCACGCTGCGCTTGCGGTTGAGCGCGTTGGACACGGTCGCAGGCGAAAAACCGGTGATGCGGCTGATTTCGCGGACACTTGCTTTGGCCATTGTTCCCCCTAGTAACGGTCGCGGTCGAGCATCGTGGCCTGACCGCCCCGTGACTCGACAACTAAACGACCGCAAATTCAATCTAAACAGAATAGTAAATGTTTAATAGCTAGTTTAGCCTGTTGTCAAGCGAAGCGACGCGACTATTCCCCCAACGGGCGTATTTACTCGGTAGCTAATCTGGATCGGGGCACAGAAACCGTTTAGCCAAGGATGCGAGCCATGCGTGCCTTAAACTCCGCGAGGAAACGTGGGGCGTCCACGGTGAGCGCCACGAGCGCGCTCTTATCTGGATCGGACAGACGGTGCTCGTCGCAGATGGTGCGGCCGCGATATTCACCCAGCAGATCAACACGCAGGTTGCAGCCGAGCGCACCTACGAGCGTGGGGTCGATCGCCACAGCGACAGCAAGCGGATCGTGCAGCGCGCAGCCGCCCAGGTAGGGCGCGTTCATTTCGTACGAACCGATATAGTGCTCGACCATGCTCGCAAACGCGCAGCCAGCCATAGTGCCCGAGCCCGTCCAGCCGGCAACGTCGCGACGTGTGAGCACCACGCGGTGCGTCACATCCAAGCCCACCATGGTGAGCTTGCGGCCCGAGCGCAACACGGCGTCGGCAGCCTCGGGGTCGCCCGCCATGTTGGCCTCGGCGCCCGCGCTCACGTTGCCGGGCACGGTAAGCGCACCGCCCATCACGACCACGCGGCCGATGGACATCATCGCCGCCGCATCGCGCTCCAGGGCAAGCGCCAGATTGGTGAGCGGGCCGGTCGCAACGTAGGCCAGATCGGGACCATAGGTACGCGCGGCATCAATCAGGTAATCGACCGCCGCATTGTCATCGGCCGACGTCGCGCCCACCGGCTCGTACGGCGAGGCGGGCACGCTTGCGCCGCCAATACCGTTCTTGCCGTGGATAAGCGTGGTGGACGCCGGCGGCGTGTAGGGTTCGGTCGCCTTCATGGGACGATCGGCGCCCAGGTACACCGGCACCTCGGGACGACCCAACAGGTCGAGCACCGCCAAGCAGTTGTGCGCCGACTGCTCGACGCGCACGTTGCCAAAGCACGTGGTGATGCCAACGAGCTCCACCTCGGGGCTCGCGATGGCATAGGCGAGCGCCATCGCATCGTCCACACCCATATCCAGATCAAGGATCAGCTTCTTGGTTGCCATTGTTCTACTCCGCTTCTCCGTCTACATCCAAACCGTCTAAACCAAACTTGTGCTCGACTTCCGCACGCGTGGGAATTGATTGCTGAGCGCCCAAGCGCGACACCGTCACCGCCGAGGCGCGAGCGCCCGCCGCCATGCACTCAAAGAGCGGCAGGCCCTCCAGACGAGCTGCAGCAAGCGCGCCAATAAATGTATCGCCCGCGGCCGTCGTATCGACCACCACGCTCGAAAGCGCCGGCATGCGCAGCGGCTCACCGCCATCGCCGAGCGTAACCGAGCCGGCGCCGCCCAGCGTGATGACCGCGGCGCCGGCGCCCTTGTCGAGCAGCGCATTGAGCGCGGCGACGCAGCTCGCATCATCTGTGGGCAGAATGCCCGTCAGCACCTGGCACTCGGTCTCGTTGGGGCAGACCAGGTCGACCGCAGGCCACGCTCCTGCCGGCAGGTCGCAGGCGGGCGCCGGGTTAAAGATCGTATAGAACCCCAGCTCGTGAGCGCAAGAAAGCGCCGCGGCCGTTGCTGCAAGGTCACATTCGCCCTGGGCAATAAAGACGCTTCCGGCAGCCGGGGCAATCTCGCTGGCATCGCCGTCGAGCTCGTCGGCCACCAAGCGCCTAAGTGCGCGGGCAACGTCCTCGCCCGCAAGCGCATGGTTGGCGCCCGGCGACAGCACGATGCGGTTGTCGCTCTCACAGCGAATGATAGTCGCGGTACCGGTCTCCACGTCATCGCGACGCGCCACAAACTCAACGCCCACGCCGGCATCCTGGAGCCCTGCCACAAGCGCATCGCCAAAGGTATCGCGCCCAACAGCGCCAATCATGCACGTGCGCGCACCCATGCGCGCAGCGGCAACGGCCTGATTGGCTCCCTTACCGCCGGCGTTGGTGATAAAACCGCTGCCACCGACGGTCTCGCCCGCGCGCGGCATGCGCTCGCACGCCACCGAAAGGTCCATGTTCATGCTGCCGAACACCGCAACGATGCTGTGATCCGCCATGGAAACCTCCTCGTCTTCAGGCTTTGCGCCCACCGTCGACCAACGATTGTGCACTCTCGCACCCCCTATAACTTTAGTCCACTTTGATGTGGACGCGCGCTTGAGCTTGCGCCAGCAGCAAGCATTCACAGGGGTAGGCAGCTACAATGAATACGTGCTGATTATTCTCGTCATTGGATGATGTATTATGGAACAATTCTCGCAATCGGGCTCGCGCGGTCGACGCCGCACGGGCAACGAGCCGGCGCCGCACGAACGCGTGAAGGGCGAGTGCCGTGCCAACGAGCCGCGACGCACCGCGAGCCCCCATCGCGCTTCTGCCAACAACGCGGGCCGCGCCAACACTCCCGCCGCGGAGCAGACGCCTGCTCGCCCCAAGTCCCGCTACATCCCTGCCCTTGACGGCCTGCGCACGCTTGCCGTCGTCGCGGTGGTGCTCTATCACCTCAACCTCACGTGGGCTCAGGGCGGCCTGCTTGGCGTCACGATCTTCTTTGTGCTTTCGGGCTATCTGATCACGCGCTTGCTGCTCAACGAAGTCGCTAAGACCGGTCGCATCGACCTTAAGAGCTTCTGGATTCGCCGCATCCGTCGCCTGGTCCCCGCCGTGGTAACGGTAGTGTTCGTGACCTGCGCGCTGTGCACCATCTTTAACCACGTGATGCTCACCAAGATGCGTCCCGACATTCTGCCGTCGCTGCTGTTCTTTAACAACTGGTGGCAGATTATGCAGGACGTCTCGTACTTCAACGCCCTGGGCGATCCCTCGCCGCTTACGCACTTTTGGTCGCTTGCCATCGAGGAACAGTTCTACCTGATTTGGCCGCCACTGCTGTTTGCCATGGTATCCATGCATGTGAGCAAGCCCAACACGCGCCGCGTGGTTCTGGGCCTTGCCGCGGTATCTGCCCTCGCCATGATGGTGCTTTACAACCCCGCCGCCGACCCCAGCCGCGTGTACTACGGCACCGACACCCGCGTGTTCTCGCTTCTGCTGGGCGCCTGGATGGCCTTTATCCCCGATCGCGACCTGGCGCCGGTGCGTCTCGCACATCGTTTGGGGCTCAATCGCCTGGCTGGCGCCGCCAAGCACGGCAAGAACGCCGAGGGCAAGTCTGGCGAGAAGGCCGACGAAGCAGCCGAGACCGCTCCGGCACAGCCGAGCGCCCTCGTGCGCTTTTGGTCCTCGCCCGCATCCATCGATGTGTTGGGCGTCGTGGGTCTGGTTGGCCTTGCCGCCATGGTCGCGCTCACTAACGGCTACACCGCGTTCCAGTATCGCGGCGGCACGCTGTTATGTTCCATCCTCACGCTCATGGTCATCGCGGCCTGCGTGCAGCCCCAGGGAATGGTTGCCCGCGCGCTGTCCGCCGAGCCGCTCGTGTGGGTCGGCAAGCGCTCGTACAGCATCTACCTGTGGCACTATCCTCTGCTGTTGCTCATGAACCCGGTCGCCAACATCAACGATACGCCCTGGTGGCAGTACATTTTGCAGGTGCTGCTGGTGGTTGCCGTAGCCGAGTGCTCCTATCGCTTTATCGAAACGCCGTTTAGGAAGGGCGCCTTCGGCCGCACCGTCGCCGAATTCCGCGATGGCACCACCACGCCCGCCAACTGGGCTCGCGCGCACGTCCCTGTCTGCGCGGCCTGCGCTGTCGTGTTGGTCGTTGCACTGGGCGGCCTGATTTTTGTGCCCGAGACGTCTGCGCTGAGCGGCGAGGGCGCCGAAGTTCTGAACAAGGAAGCCAAAAACACCGCGCCCACCGACCAGCAGGCGGCCGACGACACCGACAAGGACAACGACGGCTTCCCCGATGGCTCCTACGACCTGTTGATGATCGGCGACTCCGTGTCGCTGCGCGCCGTTGATTCCTTTGAGGGCGTGTTCCCGCACAGCCATATCGATGCCGAAAAGGGACGCCAGTTTGATGCGGGCCGCGCGACATTTGAGGGCTATATCCAGCAGAACCTTGCCGGCAAGATCGTGGTCTTTGCGCTGGGAACCAATGGCTTGGTAACCGACGACCAGATCGACGCCATCATGGCCGATGCAGGAGATAAGCGTATTGTGGTGTTTGTGAACACGCGCAGCCCGCAGCCGTGGGTTGGCTCTACCAACCAGGCCATCGCCAACGCCGCCACGCGCTACAAGAACGTGCGCGTTATCGACTGGTACGGATACAGTGCCAATCGCAACGACCTGTTCGATGGCGATGGCACGCACCTGTCGACCACTGGCGTGACCGAGTACCTCAACTTGATCCACGATGCAGTCAAGAAGGACCTGCCCGTGCATCCCGAGGATCACGTCAACGATCCGCAGCCGGCGGCCGTCAAGTCTGCCACCGACGCGCTCGTCAATGCGCTCGCTCTCAAGCCGCACAAGCTGGGCACCGACAAGTAACCTGCAGCGCAAACTTCCCACATCCGGAGGGGGTGTCTGCCACGGCAGACACCCCCTCCGGCAGTTAGGGACGTTCCTTATGTGCTGGCACCTAGGGACACTCCTGACACAGCCGAGGAACGCCCTCCTTGCGACCGAATTCTGGACGCCTCGCCACCCCGAGCGTTGTTTCCAAGCCCCACACCTGCAGCAAACAACCCAAAATCACTCTTTTCGAGCCGGCTCCAAGAGGTCGTGGACAAAAAGGGGCAAATATGAGTACTGTTACCATTTTAGTAGCAGGCAAAACCACCCAAAATGGCGCCCAAGCGGTAGCGCGCGACCCTTCCAGTTGACCAGAATGGCCGGCTTAAGACTTGGAGCTTCGCTTTTAATGAACAGATTTTTAGATATGTTCATTATTTTCTTGGTCGTAAATACTATCATCCAGGCAACAGTACTCATGTTTGGCATTTTTTGTCCACACGCATATTACTAACCCCCTATAACAGGCAAAATACAGGCCGCAACCCATGGCAGCGGCCTGTTTGGAGTCCAAAGGAGGCGCTAAGCGCTGTAACCCATCGCCTGCAGAACAAACATAACGACCGTGAGCACCGTAATCACACCGATAGTCGCCCAAGTGAGCACGTTCCACACGCGACCGTTGCGGTTAGTGCCCATAATGTGACGGTCGGCGGCGATAACCACCTGGAACACCAGAACCACGGGCAGTAGCACGCCATTGATGACCTGCGAGGTCATCATAATCTGGAACAGATCGACACCGGGCATGAGCACCAACACGGCAGAAATACCGATGATGGCCGTAATGATGCCGCGGTAAACCGGGGCCTCATCCCAGCTGCGATCGGCGCCGCGCTCCCAACCAAATGCCTCGCAGATGGCACTCGACGTAACGCCCGGCAGCACGCAGGCAGCCAAAAAGCTCGCTGCGACCAGGCCCGAGGCAAACAGCACCGTGGACCACTGACCCGCGATGGGCTCCAGCGCGCGGGCGGCATCGGCAGCATCGCTAATCTGAATACCCGCCGGGAACAGCACCGTACCGGTCGTGATGATAATAAAGCCCGCAATGATATCAGCAGCGATCGAGCCGCTCACGGTATCAATGCGCTGCAGCACGATGTCGTCCTCGCCCGCGTTCTTATCGACCACGTTGTTCTGCGCCAAGAAAATCATCCACGGCGCGATGGTGGTACCGATCGTTGCGACCACGAGCGACACGTAGCTGGGGTCATTTTGAATGTTAGGCACGACCAGGTCGACCGCGACCTCACCCCAGTTGGGGCCAGCCATAAACGCGGCGACAATATAGGTCACGAAGACGCAGCTTACCAACAGCAGAATCTTCTCGATGCGCTGGAAACTACCCGACATGGTAAGCATCCACACCAGCAGCGCCACCAACGGCACCGAGATGCTCGCCGGCACGCCAAAGAGAGCAAGGCCGCTGGCGATGCCCGCAAACTCCGAAATGGTCACAGCCGTGTTGGCGATCAACAGCGCCGCCATAGCAAGTACACTCTTGCGCACGCCAAAGCGCTCGCGAATGAGCGATGCCAGGCCCTTGCCCGTGACGCAGCCGCAGCGCGCCGCGGTCTCCTGCGTCACGATGAGCAGCACAGTCATGACGGGAAGCATCCAGAGCATCTTATAGCCATAGCTGGCGCCCGCGCTGGAATACGTTGCAATGCCGCCGGCGTCATTGCCCGAAAGCGCCGCCAGCAGACCGGGACCCATAGCGCCAAAGATGGCCGCGATGGTCAACTTTTGCTTGGTGCCCGACTTTTGCTTGGTATTTTGCACGCGACCACCTAACCCATGACCGACATGGTGAGCAGCACCGCAGCGACGCAGTACGCTACGCACGAGATCATGACGGCAATAACGTTCATGGCGGTGCCCGACGTGTTGAGGTCATGCTCGTCACGCCAGAACAGCACCATCAGGTAAATCACGGCGCTCATGTTGCCAATCAGACAGACGATGGCCGCGATGTTAAAGCACCCGGTAAAGAGTTGCTCCTCAAACATGGACGCATCGGGGAACGCAGCGGTGCGCACCAGCTGGGCGCACAGGTAGGTCACGAGTGACAGAATCAGGCCCATGCCCGTGCTCTGGAAGAAGAACCCCAGATACGGCTTGGGCTCATCGTCGTGACCGTCATACTCCAGGAAGTAGTTCTTGACGAACGACACCATGCGCGAGGCCGCCAGCAGCACGAGCGGCATGGCGCACATGGGGAACACCACCAGATGCGCGGAGCCGAGCGCCGTTCCCAGCACGGTCGCCATGATGCACGACGCGATGCCCCATACAACAACCCAGTACTGGCGATGCACGAACCAGCTGAGCACGTTCGTCGAGTCGTCCGACGCGCTATCGCCCGAGCCGACACCGGCGATCTGCAGGTCCTCCTGATGCTCCTCGGCGATAACGTCCATGGCATCGTCGAAGGTCACGATACCCAGGATATGACGGTTCTCGTCGCAGACAGGGATGGCAACCAGGTCGTACTTGGTCATCTCGTCCGTCACGTCTTCCTGGTCCTCGTCGGGCGACACATAGACCAGGTCGCGATAGGCCAGCTGACCCAGCGTAGCGTCGCGGTCGGCTACGATCAGCGTGCGCAGCGAAAGCACGCCGGTCAGCATGCCGCTCGGATCCTCGGTATAGACGTAGTAGACGCTCTCGAAGTCCTCGTCGAGCTCGCGAATCGCCTCGATGGCGTCACCGACCGTTGCCGCGGCGGGCAGGGAGACAAACTCCGAGGTCATGATGCGGCCGGCGGTGTTGTCCTCATACCCCAGCAGATTACGAATCGCCTTCTCCTCCTTGACGCCCATCAGGCGCAGGAGCTTCTCGGCCTTCTCGTAATCGAGCTCGTCGATCAGGTCGGCCGCATCGTCCGGGTCCATCATGGCCAGCATCGACGATGCGTCCGTATCGGACAGGCCCTCGAGCATCTCGGTCATAAGCTCGTCGTCATCGAACTCCGAGATGGCCTCGGCGGCCTGGGCAGTATCGAGCTGCGCAAACACCTGCGCACGTAGACGCGGGTCGAGCTGCTCGATAATGTCGGCGATGTCGGCAGGGTGCAGCTCGCCGAGCGTCTTGTGCGACACCGAGAGTTGAATGTTCTTGGTCGAGCGGTCGAGCAGGTCCATGTAGGACCAAGCGATGATATCCTCACTGAGCGGCTTGCCCAGGTGCTTCATAAAGCCTTCAACGATATGCTCGAGCGCGGGGCTGATGGCGCGTAGCAGACCGCGGGCACCGACCTCGGCGCCCAGCAGGCGCAGCTGGTTTTCGCCCGACATGGAAAACTTGATGTCGTTTACGCGCACGACCTTCATGCCCTGCGTGTCGACAATCTGCTTGTTGAGCACGTCGCGGGCAAGCAAGAGTTCGGTCGGCTGCAGGTACGAAAAACGGATTTCGGTGGCCGACGTCTTAAGGTGTACACCCGTCTCGTCGATGCGGTCGACCCATTTGCGCCAGCTGATCATGAACGGCGTCTTGCCGGGACCACGGAACGCGAGCGACGTCACGTGCGGAAAAACTTCGCCAGTTGCAATGCCAAAATCGTTGACCACGCCGAGCTTTTCGCCGTCGACGTCCAAGACTGGCAATTTGAGCATCTCACTCAGATAATTCAATGGTGCTCCCCATCATTATTCCTCCGGACGCGGCCGCGCGTGCGGCGTCCGGGGGCTTCTGGATATGTATACGCATGCGCGGGCGGCACGCCGCTCGACGCTTACACCCCGTGCATGCGCAAAAAGCACCTGCATGGGGTCATCGACTGTATGGTCGAGGTTTGGATTTCACCTGTAACCTTTCTCTTGACCCTCATTAACCGCAGTAACTATAGCATCAGCATCGCCCTGCGGCATCGAATTTATGCGCTGCACATTGCAGGCATACCAAACGCTGACGTATCCGTGACATAGCCATTGGGGACGTTCTTAAACGACTACCCAATGACTACTCTGTAGTGTCATCGTCCTCGGCAAGTTGGGGGAACACGGCGTCCTTGGGCATGGTGACCTTCGTCAGCGAGGTGAGCTTTTTGCTGAGCGATGTGTCCGTCTTGACCAGGTCGCTGAGCGTCACGATCTTGTAGCCGTCGGCGACAAGACCGTCGATAATCTGCGGCAGCGCCTCGAGCGTCTGCTCGGCGCATTCGTCTCTATCGGTGAGCAGCACGATATTGCCCGGCGTCACCGAATCGAGCACCGTCGAGACCTGTTCGTCGGCACCGTTGAGCAGCCAGTCGCCCGAGTCGATATTCCACGAGACCACGGCGGAGACCAGGTCCATCGCATCAATCCAGTTTTGCTCGTCAAAGGCAGCGTAGGGAGCACGCAGCAGCATCGTCTTCACGCCGGTCGCCGACTTAATCGCATCGGTGCCTTTCGTGATCTGCTCGCGTACCGCCTCACGGTCCTGACCCTTGAGCGAATCGTCGCTGTAGCTGTTGGATCCGATTTCGCACCCGGCATCGACAATCGCCTTGGCCGTAGCAGGCGAGGCCTCGGCCGCATCGCCCGACAGGAAGAACGTCGCGGTGACGCCCTTTTCCTTGAGTACCTGCAAAATCTGCTTGGTCGCGCCGCTCGGACCCTCGTCAAACGTCAGCGCCACGTACTTTTTGTTGCCCTTGGGCGCCACGCTGGCGCACGCAACGACGCAATCGGTGACGGGCACAACCTCGCCGCGGTCCTGCGTCTTGCCCGACTGCTCACCAACCCACACCTCGGAGCGGCCCTGGACACCCCACGTCTGCACATACTCTATGGCGCCCGTGCCCTCGACCTTGAGCTTGGGCTCGATAACCGTAGCCTGAATCTCGTGCTTCTCGTAGGTGTTACGGCCATCCTTGACCGTCACCTTCTCGCCGCCCTCAAGTTCGCGGCTATCCCATTTGCCCTGCTTCACGCGCTTGCCGTCGACCTTCACCGACAGCTTTTCGCCGCCATGGCGCTTGAGCACGCTGTCATCGACGGCCAGCAGGTCGCCTGCGTCGTAGGCGTCAGTCAACTCCTGGTCGTCGATGAGATTCTGCAGCGTAGAGCCGACGCGCACCGCGGTCTTTTGCCCGTTGAGTTCCACGTCCACGCTGCGGTTGACGTAGCCCACGACGGCAGCGATAAACAACACGAGTGCGCAACCCACGGCGATGAGCGCATAGGGCAGGCGAGACGAACGACGGGGCGTACGGCTGTTGCCGATGCGCGCGCTGCGATCGCTAAAGCCGCGGCTATGGTTGAGGTACATCGCGCCGGGCTTACGGTGACGCTTGCGCTGACCGCTGGGCAGCTGCCCCAGATCGCGGCGCGCCGTCGGACGCGTACCCGAACGCCCGTTTAAGTTGGATCCGTTTTGGCGCATATGCCCTCCCCCATAAACACAGCAAGCCGGAGCAACAGGTCTCCGGCTTGCCTCCCATCATTTGGTACGTCGCTATTTTGTAGCTTTTGACGAGCCTCCGCTCGCCTTTTGGTATTCGTCCTTAAAGGCCTTGAACATGCCGCGCGTCTTGCCGAGCTGCTTGCCCAGTGCGCGACTGCCCTTGTCCACGGCAACCGATCCCTTGTCGTCGAGCACCTTGGCGCCCTTTTTGACCTTGTCGCCCACCACGACGCTGGCCTCGGCGGCCTTGGCAGCCGCACCGCCCGAATACCCGAGCGACTTGACCTCGTCCGAGACGACCATCGCGCCGTTCTCGTAGCCGCGCAGCATCGTCGGTGGCACCTGCGTGTCACCAACCAAAACACTCGAAGCAGCACCGGCGGTCACATAGAATGCCTGCACGATGCCCGAGCGTGGCTTAAACTCAACGTCCGAGCAATAGCCCACGACGTCGCCCGATTCCGTGCGCACGTCCATACCGACCCAGATGATGCAATCGTCCAGGTTGATGTCGAGGCGCTTGGCGGCGGCGGCATCGTACGTGTCCTTGACGTCATCGACCGCAATGGCGCCCTCGTAGACACCAATGGCGTCGAGCGCTACGAATCGGTCGGGGCGCTCGATCATGCCCGCGATATCGGACTGGCGGACCATAAAGCCGACCACGCGCGTACCGCCCGGGGTAAAGACCGGAAAGTGAATCTTTCCGAGCTTTTTAGGGCTACGCGGCGTGCCGTCCTTTTTGGTGCGCTTGTCCTCGGTAGGCTTGCGATAAATCTTGGCGCCGACAAAATCCCCGGCGCGCATTATGCCTCGGTCGAGGGCTCCGCAGCCTCGGTATCAGCCTCGACGGCGTTCTCGACCACGACGTCGGCGGCAGGCGTCACGTTGCCACCCGAAATGGCGTCGTTGAGCTGCTCGCGCAGCTGGTCCATGCGCTCGCGGGCCAGGTCGACCTTGGCGCGCAGGTCGTCGGTCTTGGCGTCGACCATCGGGCCAAAGTCATTCACCGCAGCACGGGCCTCCTCGGCGCTGTGCTCGTAGGTGTCGCGCATATTGTCCCAGGCGTCGTTGGCGATATCGGCAGCCATGGCGCGGGTCTCGGCGCCCGAGCGCGGAGCCAGAGCAACACCGATAATAGCGCCGGCAGCAGCACCAAAAAGTGCGCCGGAGACAAAGCTGAAAGTCTTACCCATGATCATTCCTCTCCTGCGGGCACGTCGGTGCCCACCGTTTGAATGCTGTCCATTATACCCGCAGCGCATCACTTGCCGCTCCGCTCATCTGCGTACGGCAAAGGCGCAGGTACGTGATGGTGATAAACGCGTAGGCCTACTCCTGGGGCATAGCCGGCATGGCCACCGTGGCACCCGGGTCCTCGCCGGCGCCGTCCACGAGCGGCAGGCCGCCCTCATGCGCAGGTCCTGCCGGAACCGTCGCCGCACCGCCAAAGACGGCAGCGGAGGCCTCGTGGTTCTCGGCAACCGCGCCCTCGGTATCAATCGCCACCTGGGGCTCGTCGTCAAAGTTGGGGACGCCCTGGGGCTCGGTGGGAACGGGCTCGGCGGTCGCATCGGCAACGGGCTCGGCGTCGACCGGCACATCGCCCTCGTCAGCGCCCTCGTCCTCGGCAGCATCTTCGCCGTTCGCGGCGGCGACGGCCTCGTGAGGATCCTTGCCCTCGGCCTCGGCGCGCATGCCCAGCACCAGGCTGCGCAGGCCCGCGACCGTGCCTTCCACGTCGGGGGCAGGCTGGTCGGCGTGCAGGTACGCCCAGTCCATCATAAAGGTGGCCGACGACAGCGCACCGATGGCCAGTGCGTCGTCGGGACACGAAAGCTCGACCTCAAAGACACGCTCGTCATGCTCGCTTACGCGCGTGCGGCCGCACGAGATGCTACCGGCAAGACCGGTCTCGTTCATGAGCTCGACCGTCACGTGCTCCAGCAGGTGGCAGAGCTCGGTCTGACCCATGCAGTCCTGGAACTCGCGGCCGGAATCGCCCAGGCACAGGTGCTTGGCAATCGCCGGCACCAGGTAGTACACGCGCGCCGTGGCCTCGATGTCCTCCGAGGTCATGAGCGGCATGCCGGGGTTCACCAGCACATGCGCGCAGATCTTGTCCTCGCTGACGGTGACCTTAAGGATGTTGAACAGGCCTGCCATAACTCTCCCCTACTCTTCCTTGCCCTACTCGTCGCCGTCGTGCGGATTCGCGGAACCCGCACCCGACGTCGTCGGCTCGTTTACCGAAGACTCGGAATCCTTCTTATCGGTTTCGGCCGGAGCGATCACGCGAATGAGCGAGATGCGCTGGCCACGCATCGACTGCACTTTAAACTTGTACCCCGCGACCTCAAACACCTCTCCGATGTCGGGCACCGAGTCACAAAGCTCCAAAATCCAGCCGGCGATGGTCTCATAATCATCGCTTTCCTCGAGCGGCCAACCAAGCTCAATCGCGTCATCGCACGAAAAACGCCCATCGACGAGCCACTCGCGGCGTGAGAGGCGCGTGAGGTACTTGTTGTCGGGGTCGAACTCGTCCTCAATCTCGCCCACGATCTCCTCGACGATATCCTCGATGGTGATGATGCCGGCCGTACCGCCGTACTCGTCCACGACCACTACGATCTGGTCGTGCGAGGTCTGCATCTCGGACAGCAGCGGCAGGATGTCCTTGGTGTCGGGCACAAAGGTGGCGTCGCGCAAAAAGTCGGCGATAGGCTGGTCGCCCTTGCCGTCGAGCGAGGGCTGGATCAGGTCCTTGATGTGCGCGATGCCGGCGACGTTGTCGGGATCCTCGTGATAGACGGGGATGCGGCTAAAGCCGGTCTGGCGCATGGTGGACAGCACGTCGGCGACCGTCTCGTCGTCCTCGCACATGGTGGTGTCCACACGCGGCACCATGACCTCGCGGGCAACGGTGTCGCCCAGGTCAAAGATCTCGTGGATCATGCGCTTTTCCTCGTCGAGCAGGTCGTCCTGCTCCGAGACCATGTACTTGATCTCTTCCTCCGAGACGTTCTGGCGATCATCGGCGCTCTTGATGCGCAGGATGCGGGCCAAACCATCGGAGCAGGCACCGGTCAGCCACACGAGCGGGCGGGCGATCTTTTGGAAAAACGACAACGGTCCCACGACCTGCTTGGACACGCCCTCGGCATTGGCCAGGCCGATGCGCTTGGGGACGAGCTCGCCGATCACGATGGACACAAAGGCGACGGCGACGGTGATGATGACCGGCGCCAGGCCGCGTGCGATGGCGGAAAGCGGCGCGATGCCAAAGCTCATGAGCCACGTGGCGAGCGGGTCGGACAGGCTCGTCGAGGCGACGGCGGACGAGGCGAAGCCCACGAGCGTGATGGCGACCTGGATGGTGGCGAGCAGCTGGTCGGAGTCGGCGGCCAGCTTAATGGCACGCTCGGCGCGCTTGTCGCCTTCCTCGGCCTCATGCTCCAGCACGGCGCGCTTGGCCGTGGTGAGCGCCATCTCGGACATAGAGAAGTAGCCGTTGATGAGGGTCAAAACGAGGGTAGTGATAAGGGAGATGGTTATGTCCATCGGGAGTTTCTCGAACCTCCAAGATTCGGGACGTCAGGTCAAAACGTTGATGACGGATACGGCAATTGCACCGGCGCCCAAACGAGGACGCGGGCGCGCAGGCGCGGTCGCTAGATTACGAAGAGAATCACCGCCATGAACTGGAAGATGCTGCCGGCGAGCACCCACAAGTGGAAAACACTGTGCAGATAGCGCACGTTTTTGGCGATATAGAACGGCACGCCCACGGTGTAGCACACGCCGCCGACGGCGAGCAGGGCAAGCGCCACGGGGTTGAGCAGCGACACGAGCTCGGGCAGTTTAAAGACAACGAGCCAGCCCATCAGCAGATAGACCAGGCCGCTTACCCAGTGCGGCTGGCGCTCGCGCATAAAGCACTCGAGGGCAATGCCGATAATGGCGATGGCCCATACGGCGAAGAACAGCGCAGCGCCGCCGTCGTTTGCGAGCGTGATGAGGCAAAACGGCGTATAGCTGCCGGCTATGAGCAGGTAGATGCAGCTGTGGTCGATGATGCGGAACACGCGCTTGGCGCGCGCGGGTTGAATCGCATGGTAGAGCGTGGAGGCTAGGTACTCGAGGATGATGCTGACGCCATAGACAATTGCCGCGGCCATGTGGGCCGGGCCACCGCCGCGCAGGGCAGCGAATACGATCAGGAGCACCAGGCCCGCGATACCCAGCAGACAGCCGACACCATGGGTGACGGAGTTCATGATCTCCTCGCCCACCGTGTAGTGCGGAACGGCCGCGGCCTTGGGTCGCGGCTTGGAACTGTCGCTCGAATCGGACATGCCGGTTACATCCTCCAACGTAAAGAGTTCTCAACACTATATCAAAGCGTCTGGGTGCGTGCGAAATTTGCACCATACGTGACCCTTTGTTTACCCATTCTTTGCCTGTTGACGCATCAACGGCGAACGTCCATAATGCGCTTGCATTAAATATTGATGCATTAACATCTTATAGGAGAATACCGCATGGCTCAAAACGCACATTCCCATCGAAAGCTCAAGATAGCCGGCATCGTTGCACTGGTGGTTGTCATTGCGCTGCTCGGATTTGCCGGCAACTTTCTGTTTGACTTCGCGCTGAATCCCCGCGCGCCATACACCATGAAGATGATGCAGGACGGCAAGGACGACAAAGAAAGTGAGCAGCCGGATGCCGAGGGAACCGAGGCGCGGGCATGGTTTAAAGAGAACCGCGAGAGCAGCAGCCTCACCGCAGATGACGGAACCGAACTTGCCGCTTGGTATTTTGCCGCCCCAGAGAGCACGCACAATTACGCTATCTGCCTACACGGATACACCGATGAGCCCATCGGCATGGCCCGATACGTCAAACGATTCCACGACCGCGGCATGAACGTACTCGCACCCGCCGCCCGCGCCCACGAGCGCTCCGGCGGCGACTATATCGGCATGGGTTGGCCCGAGCGGCTCGATGTCGTTGCATGGATTGGGCGGATCGTTCAGGCTGACCCCGAGGCGCGCATCCTGGTCTTTGGCGAGTCGATGGGTGCGGCAACCGCCATGGACGTCGCGGGGGAATCTCTGCCCGCAAACGTGAAATGCGTTATCGAGGACTGTGGTTATACGAGTGTTTGGGACGAGTTTTCTCTGCAGCTCAAGGACGTGTTCGGGCTGCCCAGCTTTCCCTTGCTCGATGTAGCAAACTTGGTGTGCAACGTGCGCGCGGGCTACGACTTTCATAAGGCGAGCAGTGTGGAGCAACTCAAACACGCGACGGTTCCCATGCTGTTTATCCACGGCGACCAGGACACCTTTGTGCCGTACGACATGCTCGACCAAAACTACGACGCGTGCGCCAGCAAGGTCAAGCAAAAGCTCACCATCCATGGCGCCACCCACGCCAAGAGTGCGCAAGTTAACCCCGAGCTCTACTGGAACACGGTCGACGACTTCCTCGACGAGTATTTTTAGGCAAATAGTACGGTTTACTGGTCTATCTGACCCCTAGCACTTCCGAAAATCCGCCCGCGAGCGCTGTGCTCGCGGGCGGATTTTGCTTGAATTAAGCCACGAATGCGCTTGATATGTCCAATAACTAGGTGCTATTTGACCTCGATGAGCTCGTACTTGCTCGTGCCCAGGCCGATCTTCTCGGCATGCGCGATGCACGCGCGCCAGTCGGTGTCGGGATGCGTGATGCAGAAGGGATCCTTGGCCTGCTCGCCCTCCAGATGCTCGTGATTATGCTCCATCTTGGCCGCGCTGTCGGTAAGCTCGGTGTTAGGCAGCGGCTCGGATGCCAGGACGGCATCGGCACAGGCCTGATCGATGGCGACCGGGTCGAAGCTCGCGAACATGCCGATATCGTTGACGATAGGCGTGTCGTTTTCGGGATGGCAGTCGCAGTTGGGGCTGATATCCATGGCAAGCGAGATGTGGAAGCTCGGGCGGCCGTCGACGACGGCTTTGGTGTACTCGGCGATCTTGTAGTTGAGTACGTCGGCCGCGGCGTCATAGTCGGGCTTGATGCAGTCCTGGTTGCACGCCGCAATGCAGCGTCCGCAGCCCACGCAGCGATCGTGGTCGATGGTAGCCACGTGAACCGTGCGGGTGCTGCCGTTGGCAAGCTCGCGCTCACGCGTACCGTCAAACGTGATGGCGCTGTGCGCGCAAATCTTCTCGCAGGCACGGCAACCTACGCAGTTGGTAGTATCGACGCTCGGCTTGCCGGCGGCATGCTGCTCCATCTTGCCGGCACGGCTGCCGCCTCCCATGCCCAGGTTCTTCATGGCGCCGCCAAAGCCGGCCTGCTCATGGCCCTTAAAGTGGGTGAGGCTGATCACGATGTCGGCGTCCATGAGCGCCTGGCCGATCTTGGCCTCGTGCACGTATTCGCCGCCCTCGACCGGGACGAGTGCCTCGTCGGTACCCTTGAGGCCGTCGGCGATGATGACCTGGCAGCCCGTGGCGTACGGAGTAAAGCCGTTCTGGTAGGCGGTGTCGATGTGCTCGAGCGCGTTTTTGCGGCTGCCCACATAGAGCGTGTTGCAGTCGGTGAGGAAGGGCTTGCCGCCCAGCTCCTTCACCACGTCCGCGACGGCGCGGGCGTAGTTGGGGCGCAAAAAGCTCAGGTTGCCCAGCTCGCCAAAGTGGATCTTGATGGCGACGAACTTATTCTCGAAGTCGATCTGCTCGATACCGGCGCGACGAATGAGGCGCTTGAGCTTGTCGAGCTGGCTCTCGCGAGCATGCGTGCGCAGGTTGGTGAAGTACACCTTAGCGGGTGCTGCGGGTGCAGTTGCGGTCATAGATCTATCCCCTCGGTCTATATGGCGTTACAGACATAGAGGATGGTACCCGTTAAAGTAGGGTCGAAGTCAAGCACAGCCACTCATTGGGGACAGACTTAAATGAGTGCTTGCCGCCCGGCCGGCGAATCGGCAAAGACTGTCCCCGATGACTACTCCTGCACCTTGAGGGCTTCGGCCAGGCTGACGCGCTTGATGGAGCGCGTGTGTAGCAGCGCCACGACCAGGTAGGTCGCAAAGCCGATGCCGACGCATGCAGCCATGGACCAAGCGGGCACGTAGATCTCGATATTGCCGTTGTAGGCGAGCAGCATCGAGCGGAAAATCGCGGTCAGCGAGCCAATGATCACGGGCAGGCTCAGCACGAGTGACACCGCCACGCACAGCGTGATCGAGCGGATGTACAGATGCGAGATCTCGCTATCGCGATAGCCAAAGACTTTCATGTAGCTGATCGAACGGGCGCTGTGGTCGATCACGGCCTTGGTCAGCAGGTACATAAACAGCAGGAAGATAAACACCGCGAGCCCGATCATCATTCCGATCATTTTGCTCATCATGTCGATGAACTGATCACCCACGGCGCGCATGTCGTCGGGCGTGGTGTCGCTGGCAAAGTAGCGCGCGCCGAGGTCGAGCTTCTCGTCGCTCACATAGCCGTTAAAGTAGGCGGCGTCGTTGTCGAATAGCTCGTTAAAGTCGTCGATACTCATATAGATATTCATGTCCGACTTGGATCCCCAGGCACAGTCCTTACCCGCGTACTCAAGAGAATAATGCTCGCCCTCGTACTTGTCGCCGAGTGTGACCTTCTGGCCCTCGCTCCAGCCAAACTTGTCGAGCAGACCGCCGCCAAAGACGACGCGCCCATCGCCGACGTCGAGGCCCTTCCAGTAGCGCGAGTTGGGCGAGATGCCGTAGACGGAAATCGTCTCCTGCCCGTTTCCGTCGCCGCGGTCGTACTGCAGCTGGTAGACAGCGTATTTCTCGGCCTGCGCGATTGCGCCCGCGCCGTTGTCGGTCGTATTGACCGGGTGGATATCGTCGTTGTCGGTGTCGATTTTAGAGGCCTTGTCGATCAGGTCAATGGCCTCGTCGCGGTCGCAGCCAAGGGCATCGGCCAGGTCGTCGAGGCGCGCGTAGAGCGCATCCTTCTTGTCCTTGACCTTAGCAAGCGCATCCTGCGCCGCAGTCAGGCTCTCGGCAGACGGAGATGCGGTCGCGGCATCGGCTGCCGTCTGCGCCGCATCGGCCGCGTCGTCGAGCTCGTCATCCGCATCCTGGGCGGCGGAAAGCAGCGCGCCGTCAACCGACTGCAAGCGCTCGAGCGCCGACCACTGCTCACGCTCCTCGGCAGTGCCCTCGAGCTCCAGCGGAGCCTTGAGCGTGTACTGGTGCTCGGCGACCAGGCTTGTCTCGAGGTTGTCGGCGTAATGCGTCATCGTGGGCAGAATCGCCAGGCCAAAGAGCAGCAGCAGCGAGGCAAACGCAATGCCCACGAAGAGCGTGGCGAAGTTGCCCAGGTTGCGCAGGAAGATGCGCAGGCGAAAGCGTGAGACAAAGCCCATGCGCTCCGGCAGCTGCAGGCCGCGCTTGGTGCCCGATTTGCCGCTCGCCTCGTGACGAAGGAACTGCAACGGCGTCTTGCCCATCTTGCGAAGCAGGCCCACCAGCGTGATGAGGATGAGCGCGGCGGCAGGGACCACGGCGCACTTCACAAAGATCTCCCAGCTCCAGTACACCTGGAAGGGAGGCAGGCTGTACGAACCGTAATAGAGGCCGCGCATGGGCTCGGTAAAGAACGCGACGCCGAGCGCGGTGCCCAAAAATGCCGCGAGCACGCCCACGATGGCGGGAAGCGCCAGGTAGTGCAGTACGATCTCGCGACGGCGATAGCCGCTGGCGAGCAGCGTGCCGATAATGGCGCTCTCCTCCTCGATGGTGGCGTCGGTGAGCACCACAAAGACAAACGCCATGATCACGATGATGATGTCGAGCAACGTCATCCACATCATGGAGTCGCCGTCCACGTCGTCGCGCGCATAGCCAATGCCCTGGTTGGAATCGACATCGATCAGATCGTCGACGCGCGCATCGGCATCGGTCAGCGCCTCGACCATATCCTGCTCTGCATCGATGCGATCCGCGGTGGGGAGATCGCGGTCGGTAAAGGTAAAGGAGTAGGTGTAGGCAGGCGCGCCGCCGGCGTCCTCAAGCGCGGCAAAGCCGGCGTCGGTGACCTCGGCCACACCGTACGTGATGGTGTTCACCGTAAAGTCCGAATTGTTGAGGAACAGTGCCTGGCTATCGGACTGCGTCATGATGCCGCAGATGGTGTAGGTGCGCCCCTCGAGCTCGACCTTATCGCCCACGGCGAGGTCGTTGTTGGTGGCAAAAACGCGGTCGATGGCAACCTCGTCTTCTGCCTTGGGTTCCTTGCCCTCACAGTAGGACGCAATGTTCACCTTAGTGCGGTGCGCATAGGTGCGCAGCGTGCGCTTGGTGCCGTCGTCGCCGGCGGTCTTTTTGATGATGGCGTCGACGGAGAAATTCTTGTAGAGCGTGACGCCGCCGACGTCGCCGGCTGCATCCTCAGCGGCCTTGAGTTGATCGTCGGTAGCCTCGAAGGAGGTGGTCACGCGGCCGTCCTCAATCGTGTATGCATCGCGCATGTCGTCGATAAGGCAGCCGATGGAATGCGCCGCGAGCAAAAAGCCCGAGGTGAGAGCGATGCTTCCGCACATAAGCAAAAAGATGCCCAGGTACTTGCCGATATTGCGGCGCAGCTCGCGCGGGAGTCGCTTTGCGAGAGGTGTCATGGCATCGCCTACCAATCGAGCTCGGCGGCCGCAACGGGCGACTCGTTGAGCCCATCCTCGACGATGCGGCCGTCGCGCAGGCGCAGCACGCGGTTGGCCATGCGGGCGATGGCGGCGTTGTGGGTGACGATGATGATGGTGCAGCCGTAGGTGCGGTTAACATCCTCCATGAGCTGCAAGATTTCCTTGGATGTCTTGTAGTCAAGCGCGCCGGTGGGCTCGTCGCACAGCAGCAGGCCCGGGTTTTTGACGAGTGCGCGGCCGATGGCGCAACGCTGCTGTTGGCCGCCCGAGACCTGGCGCGGGAACTTGTTGCGGTGCTCGTAGAGGCCCAGCGAACGCAGCAGGTCGTCGACATTGAGCGGGTTTTTGGACAGGTGCGCCGTGACCTCGATGTTCTCCTTGATGGTGAGATCGGGCACCAGGTTGTAGAACTGGAAGACAAAACCCAGCTCACGGCGGCGATACTCGCCCAGATCGGTAGGTTTGAGCACCGTGAGGTCGCAGCCGTCCACCATGATGGAGCCACCGTCGGCATCCTCCAGGCCGCCGATCAGGTTGAGAAAGGTCGACTTGCCCGAGCCCGAGGGCCCCAGCATGACGCAGATCTCGCCGCGGTTGATGGACGTGTCGATGCCATCGAGTACCGTCAGGCGCGCATCACCGTCGCCGTAGTGTTTCCTGAGCCCGCTGACCTGGACATAGGCTTGCTTTGTCGACATGCTATCCCCCGTTGTTAGCCTTCTGCTACTTTTCTAGGGTAATAGTAAACCCAGGCGAACTATTTTTAAGCGACAGGCGCGATTTTTTCCAAACCAGTCATTGGGTACTCATTGGGGACAGACTTAAATGACTGAAACCACTCATTTAAGTCTGTCCCCAATGAGTGGTCGTCGTTTAAGAACGTCCCCAATGACTAGGTGAAAAGGAGTGTCCCCATCTGCCGGCAGAAAAGGAACGTCCCCAAGTGACGGGTTCCCAAGTGACGGGTTCCCAAGTGACGGGTTGTGGTTAGGCGTGGGATTTGTTGTGGGCGAGGGCTAGGCCTACGGCGGCGATGGCGGCGGCGAAGAGCACCGTGACGCCTAGGTCGCAGGCGATGTCGCCCAGCACGGCAGACGTCAGGTCCGAGGCAAGCGCCTTGCCGATCGCGTCGTTCACCCAATACGTCGGCACAAAGTGCGCCACCGTCTGCACGGCCGAACCCATCAGCGACAGCGGCATCCAGGCGCCACCCAAAAACGTCATGAGCATGCCGAGTAAGTTGCCCACACCGTTGAGCAGCTCCTCGCGCGCGCCCAGGCTCGACAGCGTAAAGCCAACAGCCAGCGGCGTGCACGCCAGGGCAAACGTTGCCGCCAGCGCCAGGCACACGCGACCCACGCCGACCTCGGCAACCGCGCTGGCAAAGCCCACGACGCCCATCATGCTCGACACGAGCCAGATGCAGACGGTGAGCACGGCGGCGGCCGCGAACACAGCGAGCGAACGCTGGCGCTCAGAGACCGGGCTGGCATGCATGCGGCGCACGCGCTCGGGCTCGTTCATGCCCGAGAACACCAGTCCCACCGACACGATGACCGACGAGATGATCGCGTACGCGCCAAAGTTGAAGTACGACTCGAGCGTGGTAGCAGCAGTCGAGTCGACCTTGACCTGCTCGATCTGGACCTCCGCGCGCTTTGCGGCCGCGTGCTCGGCGGCCCTTGCGACGTCGCCGTTGGAGGCAGCGGGTTCAAGCGCCGCCGCGGCGCCCGCGAGCGAGATCCAGCGCGAGGCCTCGGCAGACGAGAGCGCCGCCGCCATGGTGCCGGAACCGTAGGTCACGTCGAGCTTGGGCAGGGCCTCCCCCGCACGGGCGGCTGCAACAAGATCGTCCTCAAACCCCTCCGGGATAAAGAACACGCAATCGGCACTGCCCTTGGCGCTGTTGCTCTTGGAGAGCGCATCGGCAAGGTCGTACGCGTCGTCGCCGATGCCCGTGACCAGGTCAAAGCGTGAGCCCAGGTGCTTGGTAAGCGCCCGCGAAAGGTCGCTATTGTCGCGGTCGACCACGATCACGTTGGTGTCGTAGGGCTTGTACTCGGTAAGCTGCGACGAGTTCCAGCTCACCGAAGCCGCGATGAATACGCCCATGAGCGAGATGAACACCGTATAGATGAGCAGGTAGAACGGGTGCGCCAGCGCCATGCGAAGCGCGGTCTTAAAGGTGCTCATAGCGGCTCCTTCCAAAGATCAGCGTAGCGGCGGCGACAAACACCAGGGCCATCAGGACGAGCGCGCCGACGCGAACGGCGAAGGGCCCCAGGTCCTCAAAGAAATACAGGCGATTGAACATGTCGCAGATGAGCTTGACGGGGTTGAGCCAGCACTCGACCGGACAAGCGCGGGCGACGTCGTCGGCAAGCGCCATCGCCGGCTCGCCGTAGAGGCCGGCGAACAGGGCGCACGTGGTGGCAAAGCCCGTGAGGATGCCCGACTTGGATGCCTTGCCGCCCTTAACGGGAAGCGTGCCCACAAAAAGCCCCAGGCCCGTGGCGGCAAGCGCGGATGCAGCCCCGCCCAGCAGGCACAACCCCTCGCGCCCGCCAAAGTCGACGCCCACGACCAGGCGCACGTAGCCGATCGCAACCGCCATCGATGCAAAGGAAACCAGCCACGAGCCGACAAAAATGCCGGCCAGCGACGCCGTCTTGGAAAGACCGCCCACGCAGCGGCGCGCGCCGAGGCCGGACAGATTGGGCTGCAAATCGACGACGCTCAAGGCGGCAAACTCGGCAGACATCATCGCGACCAGGCCAAAAAGCGCGTAATAGTAGATGACCGTGCCATCGGGCGTGGCACGAGTCAGGCTCACGCGGCGGGTTCCGCCCTCGAGCGACAGGGCGCGCGCAACCGCCGCCGGATCGGCGAGCGCCGCCGGGTTGTCCTGGGCAATCTGGGACATGAGCTCGGCATTTTGCGTATACGAGCTTGCCACCGTTTCAAGGATGCTGCGGTCGGTAAGCACCGACGAGGCGCGCGAGCTGTCGTAACTCGATAGCAGCGTGAGCCTGGGCGTGCCCGCGGCATCAACCGTATAGATGCCCGCGACCTCGCCGGCCTTGAGCGCTTTGCGCGCGGCAGCCAAGTCTTCGTACTCGCTCACATCGAGCAGCTGGTCGTCGCCTGCCTTGGCAAGCGAAGCTGCCACATCCTTAAAGGTCGAGGCATCCCAGGCCTCGTCCGCCACGACGGCAACCGGCACCGGGTCGACCGTGCCGTCGGAGCTGAGGTTCGCAAACATAAACATGAACATCGTGGAAAGCGCGATAGGAAAGAGAGCGCCCCAGACCCACGTGCTCGGCCGGCGCAGCAGCGTCTTGACCGTGGTGATGATGGTGTTGAACATGGCCGCCCCCTAGTCGCGCAGCTCGCGGCCGGTGATCTCGAGGAACACGTCGTTGAGGGTCGGCGGTTCGGAATAGATGCGGCCGAGCGGCACGTCATGCGAGCGCAGCGCATCGAGAATGTCCGTCAGGTTGTGCGGGCTCGCTTCGCACGAAAACGTGAGCTGTCCCGCCGTTGCCGAAAGGTCCAGAACGTGCGGCAGGCTTGCGACGGCACCGAGCGCCGCACTCGGAACCTCGCCGACCTCGATTACAATCTTCTCGCCCATCTGGATCATGCGCTTGAGCTCGTCGTTGGTGCCCTGCGCCAGCACGCGGCCGCCGTCCATGATCATGATGCGGCTGCAGATCTGCTCGACCTCCTCCATGTAATGGCTGGTATACACCACCGTAGCGCCCTCGTCGCGCAGGCGGCAAATGCCCTCCAGGATGGCGTTGCGGCTCTGGGGGTCGACCGCCACCGTGGGCTCGTCAAAGAAGATGAGCTCGGGCTTGTGTGCGATGCCGCAGGCAATGTTGAGGCGACGCGCCAGGCCGCCCGAGAGCTTGCCGGGGCGGAACTTGGCAAAGTCGCCCAGACCGACAAAGTCGATCGCCTCGTCCACGAGCGCACGGCGGCGCTTGCGGTCGTTGACGTAAAGACTGCAGAAATAGTCGATGTTCTCGCGCACCGTAAGCTCGTCAAACACCGCCACCTGCTGCGGCACCACGCCGATGCGGCGCTTGAGGTCGTAGCGGGCGGGCGTCATGGGCTCGCCGAACAGCTCGATGGTGCCTTTGTCGTAGGCAAGTAGCTGCAAAATGCAGTTGATGGACGTGGTCTTGCCCGAGCCGTTGGGGCCCAGCAGGCCAAAGATCTCGCCGGGGGCGATGCTCAGGTTAAAGTGGTCGAGCGCAATAAGGTCGTCATAGCGCTTGACGAGGTTTTCGACGCGGACGATGTCTGTCATGAGGCGGCCCTTCTGTTGCTTGCGGCCCGGTACGATTGCATCATCGCAGGAGCGGACGGCGCGCACCAGTGAGCTTTGTCACGAGTGCGAGGGGGCGGAGGCGAAACCCCCGCTTGCGCGAGCGATCGACGACGCTTTGCCGCGCGGGAGGAATGTCACGGTTGCGCCAGGCGGCCCCTCCACCACGCGCGGCTTCGCGTACAATACCCGTATGAACAGGCTTTTCGACAAATCGATCGTGCTGGCGTGCTGCATTGCGGCCGCCATGGGCCTTGCTGTGGACGCTCGCCTGGTTGCGGCGTTTTGCCTTGGAGTTATCGCCACCTCGCTGGCCGAGGTCGCACAGGAGGAACGCACGCGCCGCACAAGCGAGGCCGCGAGTTACGTTTACATCATCGCGGCTGTCTTCGTGCCGCCGTTTGTGCCGTTTGCGCCCCTCGCCCTCTATGACATCGCGCGGCGCGTGCGCCGTGAACACGTTTGGGTCGCGCTGGGCATTGGCGTCGCCTTTGCCTTTGCGCTCGTCGCGGACCTTCGCGTCGATGCGCTCACCGCCCGAACGCTCCTGCTGACCGCCATCCTTTCGGTTGCCGCCGCCTTGCTATCGCTACGTACCGCCCAGTTGGAGCGCGAGCAGCAGCGCATGCGCCGCACCCGCGACGAGCTGCAAGAACGTGCTCTGGCGCTCGAAGCGCGCAACCGCGATCTTGCCGACCGCCAGGACTACGAAGTCGAGCTTGCGACACTCGCCGAGCGCGCCCGCATCGCGCGCGAGATCCATGATAACGTCGGGCACCAGCTCACGCGCGCTTCGCTTCAAACCGAAGCCCTGCGCGTGGTCCATGCCAACGAGCCCGGCGTTGCCGCCGATTTCGCCGACGTCAAATACACCGTTGACGAGGCGCTCCAGCTCGTACGCGCCAGCGTCCATGCGCTCAACGACAACGCCGTCGACCTTTCCGTGCAGCTCGAACGCATTGTTGCAGGCGCGCGCTCGGACGGCGGCCCGCAGATTGAGCTTGAAGTTATGGCCGAGCATGCGCCCGCCAACGTCGCCAACTGCTTTGCGGCGGTCCTGCGCGAGGCGCTCTCCAACACCATGCGCCACGCTTGCGCCCAGACCGTCGCCGTACGGTGCATGGAGCATCCGTCGTTTTACCAGCTCATCGTCACCGACGATGGCACTGGCGGAACCCGGACGGGTGCTCGCGGCATCGCCGAGGGCATGGGGCTCGCCTCCATGCGCGAGCGCATCGAGGCGCTTGGCGGCACCTTTACCGCCGGTCCGCGCGCCGGCGCCGGCGGCTGGCGTGTGTTTGCCACCGTTCCCAAACCGCAAGGAGATGAGGCCCGATGAGGCTCATTGTTGTCGACGACGACCGCTTGGTGGTCGATTCGCTCAAGATTATCCTGGGCGCCCAGCCGCAGATCGAGGTAGTGGGCACCGGCGCCAATGGCGACGACGCGGTCGCGCTCTACGCCGAGCACGCGCCCGACATCGCGCTGCTCGACATCCAGATGCCGGGACGCGATGGCCTTTCGGCCGCGCGCGAGATCCTTGAGCGCGACCCTGCGGCGCGCGTGGTATTTCTGACGACGTTCTCGGATGACGAGTACATTGTGTCGGCGCTCAAGCTGGGCGCCCGCGGCTACCTGATTAAAACCGATGTCGCCGCCATTCCACCGGCGTTGGCGCAGGTTATGGACGGTAAGCGCGTACTCGAGGGCAAGGCAATCGAGGACATCGATTTTGACGGAACGGGCGTCGAGTCGGGCACGCTCCGCCGGCCCGCGGCCTTTGCCGGCCTGACCGACCGCGAATTCGAAGTCGCCGAGCTCATCGCCCGCGGTCTCGACAACAAGGAGATTGCCGCCACAGCTTATATGGGCGAAGGCACCGTACGCAACCACATCAGCTCAATCCTAGCCAAAATGGGCCTACGCAACCGCACGCAGATCGCCATCGCCTACCTGCGAGGGTAATTACCCGAAGACCGATCGCCCCGGCATAGCAAAATGGCTGCTACCGATTTAATGCCATTTCAAAACTATGCCGGTTTACTACGATGAATCGACCACCTTCGACCACGGCAAATTGCGCGCTTCCAAAACCGCAGGTAGAACGCTTGCAATATTTAGAAAAATGCAGTCATGGTCGGGAATGCCGAATTCATCGTAGTAAACCGACATAGTTTTATTCGCGACGGCCCTGCACGAGTGCCTCCGCAAACCTCGCGAGACCAAAATGATCCGTTTTCTTCCGCCCACGGAGATCGGCTGACAGCGCCCACCACGAAATCGGCCCATCTACTACGTTTGACCCGATACCCCTGACCATAGCCGCGTTTCATGAAAAACCGCAGGCGTTCTACCTGCGGTTTTCATTTCGCATTGCTTGCCGTGGTCGAGGGCTGCCGCCTAAACGTAGTAAATGGGCCGATTTCGTGGCGGCCGGATCACGCAGCAGCCTTCGCAAGGCAAAAATGATCCGCTTTCCTCCGTCCATGGGAGATCAAGAGCTGTTACGGATATGGTGCCATTTCAAAACTATGCCGGATTACGGAGCTAAAGTCGGGGCCCTCATCCATACCTTCATTTTTTGAAAAACGGCAGGCTATCTACCTGCGGTTTTGTTTTTGCGATTTTCTATATGGTCGGAGGTTCGCCATCCAGCCCCGTAATCCGGCATGGTTTTGTTAGCGGCGGCCCAACCGCGCGTTTAAGCGCGGGGCCGGCGGGGCATTTTTGCCCCGCCGGCCCCTATTCCAGTTCTACTCCTGCGCTACTCCGGCTTGGTTTCTACTGTGGGAGTCTTGTCCGCTGCGACTGGGGTGCGGGCGGTGTCCATAGTCAGGCAGTGCTTGGGGCAGCTCTCGATGCACTCGCCGCACACCACACAGGCATACGGGTCGATCGACCACGTTCCACCCTTGCGATCGACTGCGAGCGCGCCCGCCGGACAGCGACGCGCACACATGCCGCAGCAGATGCACGCGTCCATGTCGTTGACGATATGCCCGCGCAAGCGCTCGGGTGCCGCGAGCTTCTCCTGCGGATAGCACACCGTTACCGGCTGCTTGACCATAGAGCCCAAGGCCGTCTTGGCAAATGTCAGCAAACTCATGCCGCGCCTACCTTTCCGTGCAGCTAATGCAGGGGTCGATGGTCAGGATAATCATGGGCACGTTGGCAAGGAGCACGCCCTGCAGCGCATGTGTCAGACCCGCCAGGTTCTGCGACGTCGGCGTGCGCACGCGGAAGCGGTCCAGGTTCTTGGTGCCGTTACCGCGCACATAGTAATACGCCTCGCCGCGCGGCTGCTCAATCACAACCTCGCCGCGTGCGCCGTCGGCCGGCGTAAGCTTGGTGCGCCCGCCGATCCCGTCGTGCGGAATCTTGCCCACAAGCTCCTTAATGATGTCCATGGCCTGCGTGACCTCGGCACAGCGCACCTGGCAGCGGGCATAGCAATCGCCATCGGTGGCGACAACCGGCTCAAACGCAGCCAGGTCCGCATAGGCACCGTCGCTAAACATGCGCACGTCGTAGTCCACGCCCGAGGCGCGCCCAAACGGGCCGACCATCGACAGATCCAGCGCGTCCTTCTTGCTGATCACGCCCACGCCATGCAGGCGCTCGCCACAGCTGACGTCGTCCAAAAACGTATGCACCAGGGCCTCGTAGTCGGGACGCATGGCATCGAGCGTCTGGACAATGCCAGCCAGCTCGGAGTCCTCAATGTCGTGCTTTAGGCCGCCGATCTCGTTAATCGAAAGGATCACGCGGCCACCGCACGTGCTCTCGAAGATCTTGAGAATCTGCTCGCGCAGGGTCCACGACCGATAGAACAGCGCCTCGAAGCCAAAGGCATCGGCGAGCAGGCCCAGCCACAGCAGGTGCGAGTGGATGCGCGAAAGCTCGTGCAAAATAGTGCGGATATACTGCACGCGGCCGGGCACCTCGATGTCGAGCATGCGCTCGCAGGCGCTGGCATAGCCGTAGCTGTGGCCCACGGCGCAAATGCCGCAGATGCGCTCGGCGATGTAGCCAAACTGGTGCATGTCGCGCTTTTCGGTGAGCTTCTCGAGTCCGCGGTGCACAAAGCCGATCTGCGGAATTGCCTCGATGACGCGGTCGTCCTCGATCACCAGGTCCAGATGAAGCGGCTCGGGCAGCACCGGGTGCTGCGGGCCAAACGGAATTACGGAGCGATGAGCCATGGACCTTACGCCTCCTTTTTCTGCTTGTCGCGGGCGGCCTTGGCGGCAAGCGCCGCACGGACCTTGGCCGCTTTCTCGGGATCCATGGCGGCGAGCTTTGCCTCCATCTCGGCGGCCTTGAGCGCGGCCTTCGCAGCGGCATCGTCATGCTGGGCATCGGAGCCGGCAGCAGCAGCGGGCTGAGCAGCGGCAGTGCCCGCAGCATCGCCGGCACCCGCGGCACCCTCCCCCGCAGCAGCCGCAGCCGCGGCGGCCTTCTCGGCCGCGGCCTTGCGCGCCTTGGCCTCGGCGGCCGCGCGGACTTTCATGGCCTTCTCGCGCGCAGCCTTCACCTCGGGCGTGATGACGCTCATGGGTTCGGCAGTCGAGACCTGGTAGAAAAAGCCCTTAAAGTCGATCTGCATGTCGGTGATGGCAAGACCAAACAGGTCGTGGGCCTCATTTTCAAACGGGAACACCGCGGGGTAATACGAGCTGATGGACGGAATCTCCTGGTACTGGTCGATGCCCTCGACCACCAGGTTCTCGATCGCATAGCTGCCGTCCTGCGCAATATGCTCCTGAGCAGCACGGACGTTGATAAACGTATAGACCAAGCGATACGAGCCGTCGTCGACGTTGCGCTCGGCGTGCATCTGCACAAAGCGCGCGCCGACGCCCTTGAGCGCCTGGACATGCGACAGGAGCTCGTCGATCCCGACGGTGGTATAGATAGCCTTTTGCATTACTCGGCCTCCTTTGCAGCGGCGAGCGTCTCAGCAGATGCGTCGCCAGCGGCGGGCGCGGCGGACTTCCCGGCAGGCGCGTCACCGGCACCGTCAGCCCCGGCCCCCGCAGCCACAAACCCGTCCTCGCCCAGCTCAACGCCACCGTCCCAGGTAGCGGCACCGCCCACGGTGAGCGGGTCGCCGCCGGCGCGCATCACGGCCTCCTTCTGGTCCAGGATGCCGCACGCCTCCACGATGGCATCGATCACGGTCTCGGGACGAATGGCGCATCCGGGCGCGTACACGTCCACGGGAATTGCGCGGTCCACGCCGCCGATCACGTTATAGGCATCGCGGAATACGCCGCCCGAGCATGCGCAGATACCGCAGGCCACCACGCACTTGGGCTCGAGCATCTGGTTGTAGATCTGGCGCACGACGGGCAGGTTCTGGGCATTGACCGAGCCCGTCACCAAAAAGATATCCGCATGCTTGGGGTTGCCGGTGTTGACCACGCCAAAGCGCTCCGCATCGAACAGCGGCGTGAGCGAGGCCAGCACCTCGATATCGCATCCGTTGCAGCTCGAGCCGTCGTAATGAATAACCCACGGCGAGCGCGACATTTTATGATCCATGGATGCCGCCTCCTAAATAAACACGTCGACGAGGATGGGCATAAGGTTGAGCAGGCCAAACACCAGCGCCACGCCCCAGCCGAGCTTAAAGCAGCTGCGCCAGGTGCTACGGGCGAAGGTGTTATCGATCAGTACCTCGACAAAATACGTCGCGACCATCACGACCAGGGCAACCACCCAGCTCACCGGGTTGTCCCAGACAAAGAACATGCCCACCCACATCAAAAACAGCACGGTCTCGCACCAGTGCATAAGGGTCATCTTGGCCAGTGTGCCGCCGCTCATCTCGGTGGCGACGCCCTGGACGATCTCCTGATGCGCGTGATGCGAGTACGAAAGGTCAAACGGCGACTTGCGCAGCTTGATGGTGAGCACCGCAAGCAGCGCCAGGAAAATGGGCGCACTGTACACGATGATGGGCGCCGACTGCCCGGTCACGGCGATGGAATCGAAGCTATCGGTGGCGAGATACAGGCCCACGCTCATCAGCAGAACGGCGGGCTCGTAGCTCATAACCTGCAGCAGCTCGCGATCGGCGCCGACCTGCGCAAACGGGCTTTGCGTCGAGGCGGACGCCAGCACCACAAAGATCGCGGCGAGCGTCACCATAAAAGCGCACAGCAGCGTGTTGGAGCCCGACACAAAGATGCCGCCGCCCACGACGGTAAAGATGAGCGCGCACGCCATATAGGTATCGTCCATGGTGTTTACGCTGGCAGGGGCCTTGCGCAGCAGCTTGGCAACGTCGTAGAAGGGCTGCAGCAGGCGCGGGCCCACGCGGCCCTGCATGCGAGCCGAAAGTTTGCGGTCGATGCCGTCGATCAAGCCGCCCGCAAGCGGCGCCAGCAAGGCAAACGCCACGGTGCCAATAAAGATGCCCACAACGCCCGAACCTTCGAAATACTTGCCGCGCAGCACCGAGGGCGCGCTCATGGCAAGCCGCTCGGGCCCAATCCATGCGCAACACAGCAGCGCAAACAAGATAATGCTGCAGCATACGACGCTACCCGCGGGGCCAATACGCTTCTCGCCAAGGGCGTCCTCCGAGTACCAATTGCGCTTTTCGGCCTTCACCTCGTGTCCCATCGAGCCGCGGAAATGGCGATATTTGTCGGTTCCCACGCCCGAAAGGTACACGTTGACGTGCGGTTTGTTGCTCACGCGGAATGACGTCAGCAGCACCACGGCGATAAAAGCCACGATAACCACCATCAGATACATGGCGTCCTTGCCAATAACGTACGGCACGCGGCCAAACACCATGGCCAAGTAAGGCGACACCAGACCGCTCGAGATAACCGGAAACGCCACGCAGCACAGAATCAGCAGCGCGGCGATGGTGTTGAGGGCCATCCATTCGGTCTTATGGACATTGACCTCAACGTTTTGAGCCGTGGGGTCGACGCCCGAAAGCTTGGCAAGCCACTTGCCCCAGAAGTAAAACGTCGCGGCCGAGCCAAAGGCAAGCACCATGATCATGAGCACGTTGCCGGTCTGCGCAAACGCCACCAGGGCGCCCCACTTGGACACGAGCATGCCAAACGGCGCCACAAACATGCCCATAATGCCCAGCATCATCAGACGCGTCAGGTGCGGCATGCGGCTGAACATGCCGTCCATGTCCTCGATATTGCGGCTGCCGATATGATGCTCGGCCGTGCCCACGCACAGGAACAGCAGCGACTTGGCCACCGTGTGGAACAGGATCAGGAAGATGGCGGCCCATACGGCCTCGGGCGCGCCGACACCCAAGCAGGCACTGATGAGGCCCAAGTTGGAAATGGTGGAGTACGCGAGCACGCGTTTGGCGTTGCTCTGCGAGATGGCCATGAGTGCAGCGAGCAAAAACGTGATGGCACCCACACTCGTGACCATAAAGCCGGTCACGGGGTAGATGGCATAGAGTGGGCTCAGCTTGACCATCAGGAACACGCCGGCTTTGACCATGGTTGACGAGTGCAGCAGGGCGCTCGTGGGAGTGGGTGCAACCATGGCACCCAACAGCCAAGTGTGGAACGGCATCTGTGCGGCCTTGGTGAGCGCGGCGAGCGACAACAGGATGACCGGCATCACCAGCAGCGCGGACTGCGCGGTTCCGGTGCCGGAAAGCTCGATCATGCCCGAGATGGTCAGCGGCATGCCGTTAACGTGCAAGAACATAAGCCCCGCCAAAAACGCGATGCCGCCCAGCATGTTGAGGATGATCTGGGTAAAGGCGTTTTTAATGGCCTCGGGCGTGCGCGTGTAGCCAATCATAAGGAACGAGCACACGGTGGTGATTTCCCAACCGCAGAACAGCCACTCCAGGTTGTCGCTTATCACGATGACGAACATAGCCGAGAGGAACAGGAACATGAGCGCCAGGAATTGCGGGCGACGGTCGGGCGCGGTCTGCCCGCGCAGCGCGGCCTCGTGCTCGTCGTGCGCCTGGAAGTCCTTCATGTAGCCCAAGGCGTACACGCAGATCAGGCTGCCGACGATGCCGATGGCGAGGACCATGATCACACTCATGTAGTCTAGGTAGAGCGGTGTCGCCGTGACGGCTTCGGTCGCGGGCAGCGTCATGGCAGCGAAGGCGAGCGAGCCCACCAGCTGGACTATGCCGAGCACCGTGGTGAGCACGTTCCTATATTTGTACGCGTTGTACAGGATGACAGCACACAGGATGACATCGATGGCGGAGCTGATGATCGAGAGCATATGCGAGGTGCCGGGGGCAACCTCAAAGCTCTGCGGACCCGCACCAAAAAACATGACGGCGACTACAACTGTCACCGCCATAATGATGCCGGCGCCTATGAGCCCCACCGCGTCGCGGGTGCGGTCACCGTGCGCGAGCAGCATGCCCAGCGCCGGTACCAGCGGAAACAGGGTAAGGAAATACAGTAGCGTCATACCATCACTCCCCCATGCAAAAACGCTGCAATTGTTTAACGTTATAGCTCAATTGAGGAGTAGCGGCGGCAGGTTTTCGGTCAACTGGGGAGTTTTAAGCGTACGGGGCAAGGACGCGTCCGCTTTGGAGCAGAGGGGCGGCAAGAAAAATGCGCCCCTGTGGGCGCACCATCCCATTCGCTATTTCGCCTTTTTAACGCGCGGCTTGCGACCGCGCGGCTTATCGGCCAGCGCGGACTCACCGCTCTCGCGATACTGGCGGCACCAGGCCTTGACCGAAGACTCGCTGGGGATCTTGTGCTTGATCATGGCCTCGCGAACCGTCAGGCCGTTTTCCAGGCGATCCTTTACCACGGCGAGCTTGACGTCGTACGAATACGTGCGGTGATGCGAACCCGCGTTAAGCACGGCGTCGGCACCGCCCACGGCGTATGCGCGGGCCCACTGACGAGCCGTGGCCTGGGGAATGCCGAGCTCCGCGGCGAGGGCACGATGACCGACCCCCTCTTGGAGGACCTCGACGGCGCGCTGCCTGACCTCGGGCGCATGCGTGCGAGTCCTAGTTGCTTCTGACATACCTGCCACTTCTTAGCCTTAACCGTTAATCTGCTTTCTTACGTGCATGTTAGATAGTAGCATTTTGCTGTTTGCACGTAACAGTTAATTGAAAATCGCAATTTCGCTATCTGGGCATTTGCCATTAATTTGCAACAGTTCTTTAGGTTTTATTTACCCAGCTAGCTGGCTCGCGGCTCATTGACGGTGTTTTACCAACCAGATTGGTATCTTTTTGTTTGGCTCGGTATAGCTTGCGTAATTATTAGCCCCTCCTAGCCTGTGAGCTAGCATGCCAGTCTTCCGCGTACTTTCCAGCTTTCCACTTAACTTTCCAGCTTTCTACCCAGCTTTCCACCTTAGGTGTTAAGTTAAGTGGAAAGTTGGAAAGCTTGGTGGAGGGGTCGGGAAAGCTAAAACTCCTTTCTCCAACGGCGGCTGGACAGTTAGTTCAGATACGTATTTTTCTATGCTGATAAAGCTGCGCTATGGTCCCCGGAGAGGGTTCTTTGGCGACCCATTGCACGCAAATCGAGCCCAGATAGCTACCGAACCCTAGTTTTGAGCCCCTTTCTTCCCCAAAACGAGCGCCGGATGCGCCTGCTCCGGTCTGGAATTATACGTATCTGAACTAACTGTCCAGCGGAGTCCAAGACTGGGATCGCGCAGACTAGAAAGGGGGCGGCAACCGGGTGGTTGCCGCCCCCTTTGCGAAGCCAGTTGGCTTCGGAACTAGTGGTCGATGCCGTTGAGGTTCACCCTCGTGAGCGTATAGGTCACATAGTCGGGCGATTGAGGCTTTGCGCTCGCCACGTCACCCTTAACCAGGCTCGCTGTCATCACCAAGCGATAGTTCGCGTAGAACTGCTCACGCTGTTCAACCTGCGTGTTGACCTTAACGGTAAAGGGCAGGCTAAACGTCGTATTACCGTTCTGCGTTTTGAACTTGCCATTCTCCTTCGAGTCAGTGAAGGTGATCGTGCTACCGGAGGGAGCGACCGCGGCAAGCTTACTCTCCGTCACTGTTACGTAGTTGGAGATATCATCCGTTACACTCTCATACGTGCCGTCGGTTCCGCGGCGCTGCAGCTCGAGCGTGTACACAACAGAGTCGGCATTTGCAATTGCCTCGGCGGCGTTGCTAAGTCCACCCAGTTCATACGTGGCACCCAGACCAATCGTGCCATTCGCGATCGGACGTAGGTCGTCCACGTTAATACCAAGCTGCGACTTATCTGGCGCAGAAAGCGTAATGGTCGTATCACCCGTGTCCATGCGATAGTACCCGACGTTACCGGGCTTCGTCTGCGTCAGGCTCGAGGTATTAAGGCCTTCCTTACGCGTCGAAAGCTTGGCAGTATAGGACATCTTGGTACAGGCGTCCTCGCCAGACTGCTTGGACAGGGAGATAACCTTGTTGCAGCCGTCCGGCGTAAGGCGAATCTCTTCCACCACCGTATGCACGGTAAAGGATCCGTCCGTTGCGATCTTGCGGATTCCGGCGAGGTCATGGTCGAGCGTGAGCCTCAGTGAGTCATCACCCGTATCCGTCACAATCTGTGTAAACGCAGGCGTCGAAGCGTCATACGGCTCCCAATCGCTGCCACTCCACCTGTAGTTCTGATTGCCGATGGCAACATAGAACTTCGCAATTGCCGAAGTTCCGCTCGGGAAACTGCTTACTCCCATTAGGTTGTTGTTGGCGCCATAGCGACACAGCGATGTATCGAGCTGATAGAACAGATGGTCGCTCTCTGTATAGTATTGGCTCGGGCTAAACGTAACCGTATCCATGACATCGAGAGAAAGAACGTAGGCGGCACCGTCCTCCGACTTCGAAACCGGAATGCACGCCCCATCTTTTTTGTCGACTACATTCTGCTCATAATTGGACAAGATGCTGTATGTCGATGCCGTACTGTTTTGAATATCGTCGCTGCCATCGGTGCGTAAAACATGATGCAGATTCCAAGATATGCGGCCACCCGAAGAATTCGAGTCAATAGACGAAGCCGTAAAACCGTTGATACTAGCTTGCGTCACGCCGTCGCCCGACTTGGGCACGTTGACAACTAGGTAGACGCTCTCCGATGCACGCTTCTCTCTGCCGGTATCCTTCTCCTTAGGTACCTTTAGCGTATAGCGCTTGTTGCTGGGAACGTTAGCGCCCGCAACCTTAAACAGCGTCCACTTGTCTCCGATCTTCGCCTTAGCGGTCGCCTCTGCCTCGTTATTACACTCGGCCCATGTGCCGGCGCCATCCTTTTCGGCGTACACATCCAAAATCTCGCTCAGCCATCGCTCCTGATATGGATTGCCCGCAGAATCCTCAAAGCCCGCATTTCCGCTCAGGGAAACGCTCGTTGCTCCGCCTTCGCCCACCGTATAGTGGTACTCTCTGCCACCGGCCTTGCCATCAACGTTCGCATCGATGAGCGTAAGCTGGGTGCCCTGGGGCAACCTTCCGTCGGCACCATTGAAGAGGATGCTCTTGCCGAGCCCCTTCATCGAGCCGCCGGCAGCCATATAGCTGTCCCAGCCAAAGTCGACTTCCTTCCCATTAGCAGAATTGTATGTCCAGGTAAGCAGACCCGTCATCGGCTCGCCAAAGCTCGTAAGCACGTGTGCATCTTTTCCAAGGTTAGCGTAGTCTCTTTCTTTAAACTGAGTGCCGTAATCATACGTTGCAGTGAAATCGATCTCGAGCTTGCGCTTAACGATGATCGGCACCTGAACGTTGTAGCTCTGACCCGCCTCGGTAAAGGTAACGGTCAGGAGCGTAAAGCGACCTTTGCCATTGTCCCAATCGGAGCTTGGGCTAAACGACATGTTCTTTTTACCGTTGTTCACCACACGAAGTGTGGGATTGTTCGACGCGTCATCGTCCTTAACGAACACACCATCCTTGAGTTGGAACACCTCTGCTTTGGCCGTCACGTGCGGATTGGTGCCATTCTCGTTATTCAATCTGCAAGCGTCGGAGAAGCCGCCGTTCGTGACGATGTTTAGATAGCTCTTGACCGTCGTGTTGTCGTTGCCAGAGATCACCAAAACGGGGAAATCTGTTGTGGCCTGGTTGCTGCTTGTATCATTATTCGAATTGAACTTACTCGCCACGGATGAGGCATCGTAGCTCGAGGTATTTTGATAGGCGCCGTTGTCATTAATGCCGCCGATATTGGTGTAGGTGTAGCGGCCATCAACGCCAGCAGCCGCCTCGCTCTGGATGGTCGCCGCGGTGTCGATGGCGGCGCCGTCGCCAAACAGGTAGCGGTCGGTGGTGTCGTTGTCGGAGGCACGCACCGCCAGCGTGCTCACGGGGCTCGTGGTCACGTACGGGCTTGCCGCCGTGGTAGCGGTATCGTCCGCACCGTAGAGCGTGGTGCCCTCGTCGGGCGCGCGCAGCGTGTCCTTATAGTCGCCGAACGCGATGTAGGTTTTCTTGTTAACCGCAGCCGCATTGGTCGTGTAAACCATCGGCGGCAGGTCGCTCGTGGTCTTGCCGTCGCCAGGCTTTACGTCCACACCTGCTGCGGAGAGGCTGTACCGATTATCCCCTGTGTCAACCTCGCCCAAGAGCACGCCCTGCTTAGCGTCCTTTTTGTAGGTGTTGCCATCCATAAGCACGTTTACCAGATGGAACTGGCCACGTCCGTCGCCCGCAATGCCGCCGTTGGAGGTTCCGCCAAACGTGGTGTTGGATACCCTTGTGTTGGTGACGTTGATGACGTCGGAACCGTTGTGAATCGCACCGAGCAGACCACCGCTCCAGCTGCCCTTGATCGCAGCACCCTCAATCGCGATATTGTTGCAAGTTATACCATCGTTGCTGTAGAAGTAGCCAATCAGCCCACCTGAGCATTGGTTGGTGCCGGCAACGTCGATGTTCTCGACGCTGCAGCCCTCGAACCAGTACACGTTGGATCTATAGATGCTGGTCGTAACCTCGCCAATCAAGCCGCCCGCATTGCGGATGGTCGTGTTCTTTCCGGTCTCATCGCCGATGAGGGCATTCTTGCTGCCGTCTCCGCCATCAATGCGCACGTTGCTCATAGAAATAACTCCGCTATAGGCGCTTCCGAGCACACCGCCGGCGCCCATGCACGTATCGGTGTTCTCCCCGGTAGCAAGCACATTTACCCCAGAGATAACTGCCGTGCTGCTCGACGAGACCGCTTCGGTGGTGCCGACGTTAGTGTTGACCGAGATATCGCTTGATTTGGCATAGCCGAGCACACCGCCCACGTAGGGCGTTGTCCCCGTGGCGGTTATGGTCGAGTTCGCGGCAACAGTCTTCTCGCTTACCCCTGTGCCTGCGGTTGTCCACACACCGCACGCCGAGGCGACCGTACCCACATAGCCACCGACATTCTTCTCGCCCGTGACGTTAAGGCCAGTGTATGAGCAGTCATAGAGATACGCGGGGCCCCACCCGTCACTGAACTCGACCATATAGGTTCTGTCTTCGCGCGTAGTTCGTCTGGCGCGGCCCGAGCTGCCAAGAAGCCCTCCTACGCTCTTTGCGCCCGACACGGTGCAGTTCTTCATCTGCACGTTGCAGTAGATGCCGCACGTGCCGTCGTCGTAGTTGGCCGTTGCACCCGCCAAAAGGCCGGCACCGGTAAGGTCGTTCGGCGCCCCTCCTGGTTTGGCTTCGCCGTTGGTGTCGATATAGGTGAGCGCTACGTTGCAGTTGCTAAAGGTGAGGTCTTTGACCTGCGCGCCGTCGTTCGCGGTGACGCTGGGGGCGACATAGCTTGAGGTGAACATCACAGTACTGAAAAGGCCGCCCACGCCCGAGACCTTATAGTCGTCATCGGCATATTCGACGACGCCGTAGGCGGCGCCTTTGGTACCCACCGTAATGGTGGCCCCGTTGCCGTCGATCGTGGCCACGTGCGGCGTGATGCGGTCGCGGTCGGTGGCCGCCTCGTTCGAGTTGCAAGCATTGGAATAGTAACGGCCACTGAGGCCCACGTATCCCGTGCCGTAGCCGGTCATATCGTAGGTGTCGCCCTGCTTGAACTCCAAGCTCATGCCGATCGATTTCGACGCGCACACATAGCCCGTTTGGTAGTCGGCAGCATAGGACGCCACCAGGTAGGGCGAATTTACATCGTCATCATGGTCAAGCGGGCCGTGCCACCCCTGCTTGCCGGGGGCCTTCTGGTCGTCGTTTTTGGCGATTTCGAAATCGCCGGCAGCACTCTCAGGCTTGCCCACATTTGCGTAGCTAGCATTCCGTACCTTGCCATATTCCTTGTTGCCAAACAGGTAGCCGCATATCGCCGGGTCTTGCGAATCGCTGCCCCAGTAAGCCTTGGAACCGCGGAACACGCCATTATTGGAGTAGTTGGTATGTGCCGCGCCAGCACCCGCACCCGAGCTGATAATGGCCGAGAGCACCAAAAGGCCCTGGGCGTTTTCTACCATGGTCACAGGAGCCTCGGCGTTAGTGCCAAGGTACTTGTTGTCGGTGCCTGTGGTGGTGACACAGGAGGTTCCTTTTTTTGTGAGCTCGTTGATCTTGTAGTTAGCGTCTCCGTTATCAACGGTACGGGCACAACCTTCGCTAAAGGCATAGCCGTCAATCACACGACCGACGTAGGGGTTGTCGTACAGGCCGTAGTTTGCGCCACCCTCCGCAACGGGTTTGAACTTTTCCTTTGTGCCGCCACGCCACGAGTCGCCCGTGTTGCGGAAGATCACACCGCCGCCCGCAATGGCGCCGACGTAACCGCCGATGGGAACAAGATGCGAGCTACCGGTAACGGTAAAATCGTACGTCGTCGAGCCGTTATTTGGATTGTTTACGACCACGCCATCAATAATGTTATCGCCGCCAAGAATACAGCCGATAACGCCACCGAAAAACGCCGTCGGAACGCCGTCGGAATCCTTGGCAGAATAAGTAATAGTCGCCGACGCGTTCACATAGTTGATGTTGAGGCTGCGCACAACGCTGCCGTAGCTATAGGGAATAAGGCCGCGAAGCGAACCCTTGTTATTCTCTATCTTGATGGTTGCGTTTTTATTATCACTACCAAAGTTGCCAACGATGACGCCCCTAAACGGGTTGGCCCTATTTCCAAAACCGCCAAACGATGCGCCGTCGAGAGTAATCGTATTGCCCTCGGTAGGTTCAATACTGTAGTACGCACTTTGGATATAGCGGTGCATCATATCGTCGGAAAGCGTGGCCGAATGATCAGTGGCGTTATCGCCGGTCCTCTTCTCCCACTTCTCCCCGGCGTCGTTCGCCTGCTTATAGACGTACGTAATCTCATTGTCATTTGAGTTGTTTCTACGGCGATTGCAGAGCGTACTCTGGTCGACGACAATGGTGACCTCCCAGCCGTCGAGCGCGGTTTGGTTGTTGATATAGTTGGCGATGGCGTTCATTTCCGCCGCGTCCTTAACGGCATACGGATCGCCATATGTGCCGCATCCCTCTACCAGCTTTGGAATGCGCTGGTTGACTTTAATTTCGTGATACTGGACGCCATCCTCGGTGGCTTTTCCCTTGTAAACATAAGGAAGGTAGTCACCGAACCAAGGCCTGACGTCACCGTCCTTCTTACCATCAACCGTCACATAGCCGCTCACGGCACCATACGTCGCTTCGTCGTAATACCAAAGCTGCTTGCCCGAGTACTCCTTGTTCTCGGCATCGATTTCGCTTCCGTACGTCACCATTCCGGCATTGGCCTCGACCTTAGTAAAGGTGTAATCCGCAGAGCCCGTGCCCGTACTTTTGTAGCCAAAACTCTCCAGCAGGCTTGCATGGGTGAAAATCGTATTGCTATTTTGGCTGGGCAAGCTGATTCGCTCAAACTTTGCCGTCACCTGATCGGCCTCACTGCCTACACCAAGCTTTCCGAACAGCGACGTAGCCGCCTTGGTGCCACTCGTGTACCCAGTAGTCTTGATATTCTTCGCGTTCAGGCTCACGTACTTCTGCATCTCGTTGATGAGCAGAGGCATATAGGCGTTAGCGTCCGTGGCGCTGTTGGCGCCGTCGACAATCAGATTGTTGAGCGTAAGATCATCAATTGAGATCTTTCTAATCTTGGTGCCACTGCCGTCGCTGGACCCACACACGTAGCGGCACACGAGCGCGCCCGATGAGCTTCCGCCCGCGCCAATAGCGTCAGTAGAGCTCTTTCCGTCATTGATAACGGGCCCAACGGTACCACCCAAAGCGACGTTGCTTACTGTGAGATCGCCGTTTGCCACCGTTCGAAAAAGACCGCAGTGCATGTTCTCGTGCTGGGTAGCATCGGAATTTAGCTTGTTGCCATTCTGCTCGGCCTTGATCTTGGAGTAGTAGAAGGTGATGGCCGCATTATTAACCGTCACCTCTCCGATCGGTTGAGTGGGATAGTAGCTGTAGCCGGCCAAATCGATTGTGCCGGTTATGGTTATGGAACCATCAAGCCCTGTCGTACCATCGGGAACGATTGTCGAACGAATACCGGCGGGAGCATAGCAGAAAGCAGACCATAAGAGCAGCTTGTCCGCCGTATTGATTTGGCCGCCGCTAAAGCCGCCTTCACACCTATCATAGGCTCCGTCGAGGTTGTAGAAGTAGCGGGTATTGCCGTTCGTTTTGTGACTTTGGCCGAAAGTCGAGCGGTTCTGGTAGCTGTTGCCATTTGTGGCATCGCCGTCCATGTCCAGCTTGTCATTCCGTGTGTGCAGCGAAACGACCGCGTTGCAGCCGGCGTCCATGAGTTTGCTGCCTTTGCTTGGTTTTACACCGCTGCCAACCCATTCATCGAAAGACGTTACGCCCGGTGCAACGATGGCCCCCTCGCCGCTAGGCACCCTATAGGCGGTCTCCCAACAAGCCTTGTCTTCCAAGTACAGACCTATGTAGTTCTCGACGCCATATGTCGTCTTATTATCCACCTTGCAGCCACGACAAACTAGAACGCCGAGCGTCTGAGCGGCGCCCGCTTTAATGGTTGTGCCCGAGAGATCGATGGCGTAGTTGTTAATGATCCAGTGACCGCTCGCGGCGTATACAAGACCACCGAGTTCCTTGGAATCATCCGCAGTCGCGGTTATAGAAGCGTTGGTCGTTTTCAGAGCATAGGAGTTTTCATTCTTGTTAATGCTCTCATCTCCGATAGTTACGACCGCGTTGCCCCAGCTATAACCCAAGAAACCACCCGTGCCATTGAGCTTATCGCCGTTCCTGCCGACTTTCATTTCGAATGAATTGAACGAAAGGCCCGAAATGTTCACGTGCTTATCAGCTGAGTTGGCTATTGTCCCTGCATTGTAGGTACTCTGTGCGATGCAGCCGATAAGACCACCGACTTGGGCAATCTTGCCGCCGGCGCAATCGCCAGTTTCGATTGATCCGGCGACTTCGAGGCCCGCAACATTGAATGACGAGCCATAATCGCCCGCATAACCAATGGCGCCGCCAATGCGACTATTGCCGTTAAGCGTTTTAGTTGCAGCGATGGTCGCTTGAGCCTTGCTGTTATCCTTAAACGCAACCGTAGAAGCCGCCAACACGCCGCCCGCAATACCACCAATGTTCACGTCATTGGCAAACGTATCATCGCACGCGATATTCGTTTTGCACGTTACGCCAGACAATGACAGGTTGCCGACGATGGCACACGCAAGCGACCCGGCATCGATAGCCGAACCGTTATCGAACTTCATGGAGCCAGCGATTGTGACGTTGGAGATGGTTGCACCGTTGACGGCCGCGAACAAGCCCAAGCGGCCGTGGCGGTAGATTTTGCCGTTGCCGTTGCTCGTGTTATTGCCGTCGAGCACGTCTTCACCACGCTTGCCGTACGCCTCGCCGACGGCAAGATTGATTGTGCCGCCACCGTTCAACGTTCCCGAGAAAACTTGCGAGCCGTCTGCACGATCCTGCGTGAAACCCGTCAGGCCCGTGCCTTTGAGATCAATAGTGCCGTTCACCGTAATGGTCGAGGACTGCAAGCCGTTCAGGTTGTTTTCGGCAACGCCTTCGACCATTGAGTAGTAGCCGTTGGTTTGCCAGGTAATCGCAAGCTTGGCGAAATCCTCAGCTGTGGTTAGGGCGTAGGCACCGTTAGCTGCCGTCAGCGAATCCGGCAAGGTCAACTTATGAGTGTCCGCATCAAGCTTAATGAAGTCGCCCAGACGAACAACTTCACCGTAGGTCGCGATGTCGTCCGTCTTTGAGGCTGAGTTGCTACGCTTGAAGGTCCAGACCGCAGCGCCCTTGTCTCCCAGATCACCATTAGAGCCATTGCCGGCAGCGAAGATCAGCGCGTTGTGGTTCTCGTATACGAGCTGACCCGTCGTGGCGTTCTCGCCAAAACTTGCGCCCGACAGATCCGTGATGCCGCTGAATTTGATTACAGCATTCCACGCGGATCCCGCAATTCCCGCGGCACGGTTGCTTTGCGCCTTACCGATAGGATTGTCGCTTGTAAGTTTGAAATCTCGCACGTCAAGGACATTGCGCGTATCGACAACGCCCACGGCGCCACCGAACTTTCCGGTACCCGTTCGCGCCGAAGCATCTCCCTTGCACGCAACCGTCACGCCGTTGAAGACAACGGCAACGGGCTGCGAGTTAGGATTTGCGCTATCGCCAACATAGCCAACAACGCCGCCCGCGTCGGACAACTTGCTCGCAAGGTCAAACTCAATTAAGCACGTATTCTTATTATCTGCATCCTTTTCAACAACAAAGGCGCGCAAAGCGCCGTCGTCGTCCGTTTTCGTCGCGAACACCTTGCCGACAAGGCCGCCGTAGCTGCCGTTGACACTAACATCTTCTGGTAAGGCGAGTTTGCTCTTATACGTCCCGCCTTGCACCACGATGTCTCCATTAGAGATATCGGCCATGCCAAAAAGAGCGCCGGCGCGCTGCGACGCACCAAGAGTCACAAGGTCGCCCAGGTCGAACATATTGGACGTAACGGCAAATCCTTGCGCAAAGCTCACGTCGCCGATAACGCCACCAGAGCAAGCGCTGTTCTCGTCGCCAATATTTAGAGGACACCCAATCTGCTTATTATCCGCGCCCAGTGTGAGCACGGTCGCTTTACCAATAAAACCGCCGCTGGCAGTGGTGCCCTTGACGGTGAGCGCGTGTAGGTCGAGAGCTTCCGTGACGTTGACCATGGCACCCGTGCTCGAGCCAACGAGGCCCACAACGCCACCGGCGGAGCCGTTCGTGGACTGGACGGTGGCGGTGGGAACATTGGTCAGGGTGCCGATGCTCAGGGTCGCACCGTCCTTAACTTCGCCTACGAGCAGGCCAGCGTTGCCAGAGCTCGTTTCGACGGTTCCGTCCGAGGCCAGATCGTTGGGGAACGTGACGGACTCAACCGTCAAGGTCCCGTTCTCGACCGTATTGGCAATCAAGCCAATGTTGCCCGTCGCATTCGCCTTGAGATTTTTTCGGGGACCAGCGAGGCGATAGGTAACGTTCGCAGTAAGGTTGCCCGTCGTCTCACCCAGGAGGGGTGCCGTCAAGGCGGAAGTCGTATCATCCTTCTTATCAACGGGATCCGCGATGTCAACCGACGCGTTGAGCGTCTTGCTCTCTTTGCTGTTTTCCGCACCGCTGACCTTCGTAGCGACCATCGGCGCGCTATAGGTAGTTGCGCCTATCCACTTTATCTTGACCGTCTTGTTTTGGTCAGTCAGCTTGAGGTTATTAAAAACCGTCCGGTTAGCCGTAAGCTCAACAGGGCTATCAACGCCATTCAGAGACCTATAGATTCTGCCTTCAAACGGATGCTCATCGCTGCCAAAGCCCTGGAAAGACATATCGTTCTTTGCCCCGTTCTTGGCCGTCTCGGTGAGCTTCGCATCGCCCGTGATGATGCTCTTGATCTGCGCATCGTAGTAAAGCGAAGCGTCGGCGTTGGACAGGATGGTAAACGCCGCCGACAACTTGACATCGAGGCTTTTGATTCCGCTGTTATCGTCTTTGCACTCGATGCTTTCCGCACCGTTAGCCTCGAGCAGCCTAACAAGCTCGTCCAGAGTATTGATCGTCGCATCCGCCTGAGCTGCGACATCCTCCGAAGCTGCATCATCTGCGTCTTGCTCGGCATCGTCAGCGGCGGCATCCCCAGCAGTATCATCGCTTTCCGTCTGGTCGCCCGCGAAATCGGAACCCGTGGCACTATCGGAAGTATCGCCCGTTGCGGCGTCGTCCTTCGCGGCACCATCCTGGGCACCGCCACCTGCTGCACCAGCATCACTCGCCCCAGACCCATTCGCGGCGTCGCCGTTGGTCTCGCCGCTCTCGGCTGCATCCGATGCCTCCGCAGACGCGGCGGCAATCTCGCTCGAAATGTTCTGCCAGCCGGCCGCCACGGCGGCCACCGTGGGCGAGCATGCCTGGAGTACCATGATCACCGTCATGAACTCTGCGAGTATGCGCTTTGCCGTTCTCATCGATTCCGTACCTCTTATCCTAAAAACTCTGTTTCCAGAGTTATTGAGTCTCCGTCGTGCGCGTTTGGGGGGTTTTGGTTACGCTAATACCCAGCTTTTTCCAGTCATCGGGCGTTTTGCCGTCCACTCGGTAGAAGTTGACGATCATCGAGCCAGGCTCCATGGTGAACGTAGCCGTGCGAGTTGCGGTATCCACCGTCGCACTATGGTTGATCGGGAAGAACGGGTCGATCTCCACGTGCTCCCCCCACTTGAGCGTGACGCTTGTCGGTGCTCCCGTGACCGTTACGCGGTAGTTGCAGGCAGCATAATCAGCAAAAGTATTTTCATCTGTTTCGTCAACCAGCGCACCCTCAACCGCGGCGGTCTTGACCTCGGCCTTCTTTGACGGCACGACTTTCGCCGCCAGACAGGTGAGCTCGGTGCCGGGGCTATCGCCCGAAACCACCGTCGCCCTAATCACAAAGTAGGTATGTCCCAACTTGTCCTCAGGGAACGTCACGGTGTAGTCGTGCTTGGTGGGCTGATTCTCCGGAAGCGTGACGCTGCTACCGGGCTGGGGTTCATAGCTCCACGTGGCGCCATCGAGCCCATGCCCCTCGACCGTCAAGGTGTACGTCACGTTTTTGTCGTTGCAGAAGTTGCTGTTGCTCAGCAAATAGTTATAGATGCTAAAGGTGAAGCTGCACTGTCCGCTGCTGGGATACACCGTAACGGAGCGCTGGGCACGGTCGAGGTCGTCGTTGCTAGGCGCACTCATATAGCCCGTGAGCAAATCGCTCGCAAACAGGCTCTGCGCGGTGCCCGTTGCGGCGACGGACTTTAGAAATCCGTTGGCGGTGTAGGCGGAATAGGTAAAGTAACCACCCGTCACGAGCGCCACGGCGCAAACAAGTGCGATTGCCGCCACAACCAGCTTATTCTTGACTAGGCTTTTGCTTTTTGCCAGCTGCTCGCGCTCGGCATCCCGCTGCCTCCCTTGCTTCTCCATGTGCGCCCCCTCTCCTACATACCGCTCGTGTTGCGCGCGATCACATAGATCACGTCGGTCTCTTTGGCGCTCTCGTCCCACGAAAGCTTGATGATAAAGTTGAGCGTGTCGTTGCCAGTCGAGCCGTCGAGCGTCTTGGCGTTGAGTTCGCTTTTGCCGAATTTCTTGTATCGGTAGAGCGGGCGCGCGTTGCGCTGGACGTTTTGATAGTCCTTGAATGTAGGGTCGCTTGCGCCCTCGCCCGGGTCTTCGATGGGCGTGAAGCTCTTCAGCAGATCCGTTTCATACATTTTCCAGCTATAGGGCTTGCCGCCCGCAGTGCCGCTCACGTCGGGAGCATCACCTAGGCCCGTATCCTCAGCTTTATACAGCTCGATAGTGAGACCCATAATGTTGGTCGTATTCGCAAGCTGCAGCTCAAACCCGTCGCCGCCCGTCTGCACGCAAAACGGGCGCTTGAGCGTCACCGTGTTGCCGGTCTTGGTATCGCCGTATTCGGGGTTGTAGCTCAGGTCGACCTGCTCTGTTGCCGTAGCGTTGGGGCCCAGCACTTTGAGCTCCGCCGGCTCCTTGATCTTGCCAACGGTGGAGCCGCGATTGGCATCGACGAACCATCCGAGCGTCAATCCCAGCAACACGAGAAGCACGGCCACCAGACCCACGATGGCCAGGGATTCGCGACGGTGGTCGCTCACCCAAGCCTTGATGCGCTCGATGCGGCCAGCCGGACGCGCTTCGCCGTGCGAGCCGAACCCGTTGCCGCCGGGGTTTGCCGCTCCTTCGTTGTGTTTGATATCGCCCTGCTCGCGGGCATTAAGCTGCTCGTCCATTTATTTATCCGCCTCCTTGGCGGTGAAGCGCACGCGAATGTACTTGACGTTCTTGCCGATAATCTCGTCGGCGTTGTTGTAGTAGCTGGCGCAGGTTTCCACATCCGCAGAGGACATGCCGGCTCCGACAGGCGGAACCGCGCTAGGCACCTGACCTGGCACGCTCGTGCTATCGGCGCGGAAATAGCGCGCGTGGTTATTGTTGATGTCGCCGACGAGGGTTGTGTATCCCCCCTCGTCGCCTGTGTTAGCGAAAAGGTTGCCACCGTAGCCGGCGTTGCCCGTGCGAACATAGCTCTTGAACTGTTCCGGCCAAATCCAGTAGAGGGTTTTGGTGACGGTTTCGGTCGTGCTATTTGAGTCCGCAGCGTAAAAGCTCGACTTTGGGATGGTAAAGCTCTGCGTAATGACGGTGACGCTGGCCCCGTCCTGGGTCACCGTGGTGGTCGTGGGGACCAGCGGATTCGAGTAAAAGCCAGAGGCATCTTTGCCCTGAAAAACCAGGATATGACCGCGCACCAAATCTTTAAGCGAGTTGATGATCTCTTCGTTTTTCGATGCATCCGCAGCAGTGCCGCCCGTGCCCGCAACGCTCGTCTGAACAGAAATTTCCCAGGTCATCTCCACCGTGATATCGTGCAGGTCATTGCAGAGCGGCCTGACGTTGAGCTGGAGCTGGCCGGCCGACCCCGGAGAGAGACCGCCATCGGTGCTCATGTTATTGAGGTTGAAAAGATTGTTCACGGCAAGGCTTGTACTGTCCGACGCGTAGTTGTCCTGAGTGTCGTACTTACCCGCCGTGCCGCCCTGCGTTCCCGAGAGCACAAACCGCGGGCCCTTCGCCGCGATCGTGCTCCCCGTGGCACTCACTCGGTTATTCGCGGCAAACCAGGCCAGGCATGCAAAGATGGCGACGATGGCGGCCAGCACAAACAGACCGCTCACCAGGAAATCCTTCCAGAAATCCTTGAGGGTCCGCACGTGCTCGTCGGCAGCTTGGCGGTACTCGGCCGCCGTCTTGTGCTGCTGGAGCTCGCTATGTCGGTCCATGCCACTCATCGTTTACGTTTGCCCTGCTAGCGGGCGTGCCATCCTTTCCGCTCGGTCGCGTTTATCCGTTGTTCGCAGGTAGAGAATTCAGGCAGAATACAACACCATACGATAAGGTAAAAGAATAGCATTGACCTGCGGTTTGCTCCACAGCGCAAGCCTTAATGATGTCTTAAAGATTACGAATAGCAGCTTCTTCCATATGCCAAGGACATGGTGCAAACAAACCTGACCACTTGCACCAATCCGCAGCACCGGGCAGCGGGCACACGGCGTGCCGCCCCTTAACACCCCAACGCGCGCACGGGTATCACGTAGATACCGTCCTCGACCTCGCGAGCGTACTCACCCACCCCCACAATCACGGCCATAAACTCCGGTTCGCGTGTGCGTGAACGAGGATTTCCACAGACCTTCTTGCGAACGCGCTTGAGGCTCTCGACGCCGGCGCTCGCTTTATCTTCACTCACCTTAATCTCAAAGGCGGCCCACCGTCCGTCGGCTAGCTGCACGATAGCATCGCACTCAAGGCCCGAATCGTCGCGATAATAGCGCACGGGCGTGCTATCCAGCAGGTCGAGCGAACGTGCGTAGACCGAAAGGTCGCGTATGACCAAATTCTCAAACACCAGACCAAATGTCTGCCAGTCGGCAAGCAGCGCCTGCAAGGACATACCTAGCAAGGCGCAAGCAAGGCTCGGATCTGCCAGATAGCGCTTGGGCTTGACGGTAAAGCGCCGTTTGTCGCGCGCGGCGGGAACCCAACCGGGGACCTCCTCGAGAATGAACATGCCTTTGAGGGCATCCAGGTACCTGCGCACCTTGGTCTCATCGGCAAACGCTGCGGGCTCCTCCTCGGCACCGAACATATCCATAAGAATCGTTTTATACGTGGTTGCCTGTCCCAGATTGCGCGCGATCGATGCGGAGACTCGACGAGCAATATCGGGGTCGAGACCGACCGCCGGAAAGCTGCTCGAAAACGTGGTGTTGAGATATTCTCGGGCGATGAGCTGAGCGTCAGCCGAAACCATATCGATCGCCTCGGGCCAGCCGCCGCGGCAAGCGGCTTCGACAAGCCCCGGTGTATCGCCATTGCACCGGCAGGGCTCAAAACGATGCTCAAACAAGCCCGCCAGGCTCACCTTGCCGTTGGACTCACCTGTCTCGGCAAGTGTCATGGGGTGCATGCGGACGCGACCGATGCGGCCGGCTCCACTATGCGCGGGCGCCTCCGCCTTTGAGCCAAACGCAGGCGTGGCGGAACCCGTGAGGATATAGGCGCCGCGCGTGCCCCGGGTGCGGTCAACCTCGTGTCTAACGTAGTCCCAAATTTGGGGAACGCGCTGCCACTCATCGATAATATGCGGACGGTCTCCCAGCAACATCATCGCCGGGTCGGCACGCGCGAGGTCGAGATTCTCGTCGACATACGAGGCGGACGCCCCGTGCTCAAGCGCGGCCCACGTCTTGCCGCACCACTTGGTGCCCGCAATCTCGACCGCGCCAAAGACACGAAGGTAGCGCTCGATTTGCGCATCCACGATACGTGGGATGTATCCGTCCCGATGTAGCCTCTCGCCTGCCATGAGCCGCCCCCGCAGATTTCCAGGTCCTGCTTTCTGATTCTTCTATTCCACTGTAGCAAATTCGGATTTTCGGGTAGTTGCGATTCGGATTTTCGTGTTCATATAGTTCGGATTTTCATGTTCTAAGGATTCGGATTTTCGGGTGCTCAAGATTCGGATTTTCTGAACCCGCTGATCAGGGACACTCTATTGGCAAAAAGGCGGGAAGCACCGATACGGCACTCCCCGCCCACTCAATACGCGATAGCTTTCTTGCTTAGAGCTCGTTGGCCGCGTGATACGCCGTGCGAATGGCGCTCGCAATATCGGCGGTACGCTCGCCCGAGCAGTCGCCCACGCAGGTCACGGGCACCGTCACGCCGTCCAGGTCAAACGCGTTGGCCTTGGAGCCCACGGCCATCACCACGTAATCGCAGGCGATCTTCACCGGCTCCTCGGCGCCGTCCTCGGTGGTGCGAATGGCCTCCACGCCCTCGTCGGTAATGGCGGTCAGGCGGGTCTTCACGTGCTGCTCCACGTTGTGCTCTGCGAAGTCGCTCATGATCAGCGGCAGAATGGTCTCGGACTCGCCCGCGGCAATCTTGTCGAGCATCTCCACGATCGCCACCTCGCAGCCGTGCTGCAGCAGGTACTCGGCAGTCTCGGTGCCCACCAGGCCGCCGCCGATAACGGCGACGCGGCCCGTAAGCTCCGCCTTGCCGGCCAGCACGTCCCAGCTCGAGACGACCTTCTCCGAGTCAGCGCCCGGAACGGGGATGACCACGTCGTGCGCACCCACAGCCACAATCGCGGCGTCGGCGGCGTTGAGGTCTGCGGGGCTAGCGGCGTGGTTGAGCTCAACCTTCACGCCCAGGCCGGGCAGAATCTTCTCGTAATACTCGACCGAACGCATGATCTCGTCCTTGCGCGGGGGCGCAGCCGCCAGCACAATCTGGCCGCCCAGGTGATCGCTCGCCTCGTAGACGGTCACGTCGTAGCCGCGCTTGGCCGCCACGCGCGCGGCCTCCAGGCCGGCAATACCGCCGCCCACCACGGCGATCTTCTTGTCGCCCTCGCCCGGCTTAATGGCGATAGTAGCCTCGTCGCCGTTCTCGGCATTGAGCACGCACGAGATGTACTGGCGGTTTTGAATCGCGTCGACGCAGCCCTTGTTGCAGTTGAGGCACTCGCGGATGGGCTCACCCGTGGCGGCCTTGAGCGCAATGTCGGGGTCGCACATGAGCGAGCGGCCGTACGCGACGATGTCGGCCGAACCGTCTTCCAGGATCTTCTCGCCCGCCTCGACCGAGACAACGCGGCCGACGGTTGCCACCGGCACGGAGACCAGGGCCTTGACGCGCTCTGCCACGGGCAGCGTCCAGTTGTAGGGCATGGCGCCCATGGGCGGAATGGTGTCGCCCATGTTGCCGGTGTGGTTTGCCTGCGCCACCTGAATCATGTCGATGCCGGCGCCCTCGAGCAGCTTGGCAAACTCGCAGGCCTCGTCGGGCTGCAGACCGCCCTTGCCGCGCGGCGTGCCGTCGGGGTTCTCCATGATCACGGGGAGCTTGTACTCCACCATCAGCTGCGGAGCGGCTTCCTTAATGGCAGCGACGACCTCCAGCGCGTAGCGAACGCGGTTCTCGAACGAGCAACCGTACTCATCGGTGCGCTGGTTGAGGATGGCAGAGCACAGCGAACCCACCAGGCGGTCGCCGTGGACCTCGATGGCATCGATCCCAGCCTGCTGTGCGCGGGCGGCCGAGGCGGCGATGGCCTCCTTGATCTGGGTGAGTTGCTCCACGGTGGCCTCGTTCACAAAGTGCTGCATGTCGTGGTGCAGCTTGGCGTAGGCCTGCTTGCGAATCTCGTTGGACTCGGCCATCTTGGCGGCGAAGGTCTCCTCGTCGCCGGCGGCCTTGGCCTCCTGCGCGGCCTTGGCGGCGGCCATGGAGCCCATGACCATGCGGCCGACGCCGGGCACGTCGTACTCGGGGTGGAACAGCTGCAGCGCGACCTTGGCGCCGTGCTTATGGACGGCGTCAGCCAGCGCCTTAAACGTGGGGATCTGGGCGTCAGTCGCCAGCTTGGGCGTGGGGCTTGCGGTCATAACGGGAGCGACGTCGCCGATGACGATGTAGCTCACGCCGCCACGGGCCAGGCGCTCGTAAAAAGCCAGGCTGCGCTCGCCAATGGAACCGTCGCGCTCCTCGTAGCCGGTGGTAAGCGGCGGGAACATAATGCGGTTCTTGAGCTCAAGGGGGCCAACCGTAATGGGCTGGAGCAGCTTGGATGCAGGTGCGGTCATGGACATTCCTCTCTTGTAGGCGCGGCGGCGATGATGCCGCGTAGTTGTCTAGAGGATATGGCATGGGGGCACAGCGGCACAACGGAAATCGGCGAATATCAGGTGGCGGCAGGTGGATGGGGTGGGCCTGGCCGCGGGTTTGTCTCGATCTGTAACAATTACAGGCCAAAAACGACCCTAGAAGGTACAGATCGAGACAAACAAATTCGGTCCGGACAAACATCTCAATCTGTAACATCTGGACCCACTTTTGCCCCCTTACTGTTACAGATCGAGACAAACCAATCTAGCCTGCCGAAAGATCTAAATCTGTAACAGTAACTCGGCAAAATCCGTCCCTAGTGTTACAGATTTAGACAAACGAAGACCGTCCTATCGAAACATCTCGATCTGAAACAGCTAGCCGTCCAAATCGGGTCTAGATGTTACAGATTGAGATTTTGTTTGGGAGGCCGAGAATTGGACCGAAAACACGGTCCCGGAATAACAAAAAAGCTCGCCGGCTAGGCCGACGAGCTGCAAGTTCTTGGTCGCGGGGGCAGGATTTGAACCTACGACCTCCGGGTTATGAGCCCGGCGAGCTACCAGACTGCTCCACCCCGCAATGTCTGGGCGCCTCATGTGCGCAAGAAAGAATATTACGCGGGAGTTCGGTAAACGGCAAGGAAAATCTCGTAGAGCATAATTCCTTCATATTTAAACCCCTCAGCCCCTATCACCGTAAACGAATCGCGGCCGAGCGCCGTCGACGGCGCGTATACAATGGTGCGCGTCCTTTTATGCCAACACTGGGAGTAGACATGCTGCTCGCTATCGATATGGGAAACACGCAGACGGCCATGGGCCTGTTCGACGGAGACGAGCTGGTGCAGTCGTGGCGCATGCCCACCGACCGCTCCTATACCGCCGACGAGATCCACGTGCGCCTGATGGGTTTCTTTAAGATGTACGGCCTCTCGCTCGATGCGGTTGACGCGATCGCCTTTGCGGGCGTGGTGCCGCAGCTCTCGCGCGAGTGGCACGCCGTGGCCGACCGCATTGCCGCAGACGCCATCGTCATCGGGCCGCAGACGGCCGCCGTGACCAAGCTGCGCGCGGCGCGTCCCCAAGCCGTAGGCGCCGATCGCGTCGCTAACGCCGTTGCGGCCGAAACTTTCTACGGCGCGCCGGCAATCGTGGTGGACTTTGGCACCGCGACCAATATCGACGTCATCGATGAGGACGGTTATTACATTGGCGGAGCGATCGCGCCGGGCATCCGCATCTCCATGGACGCGCTTGCCGCCCGTGCCGCCAAGCTCGCCAGCGTGCCGCTCGAGGCGCCCGAGCATGCCATCGGCCGCGATACCGAGGAGTGCATCAAGGTCGGCGCCGTGGTGGGCGCTGCTGCCATGGCCGAGGGCCTGGTCGAGCGCATGAAGCGCGAGCTGGGCCGCGAGGATGCCACCGTTATCGCCACGGGCGGTCTCGCCGGCATCGTCGCCGATTCGACCGATGCCTTCGACGTGGTCGACGGACAGCTCACCATCAAGGGCATCTGCGAAATCTACCGCCGCATGCAGGAGCTGGGGTAAGGCAGGGGCTTAAGTCGAGCACGGGCGCGAGCGGCGGACTAAGCAATGCATCGGTCCTATTCCTCAAAAACGAAATTTTTTCAGTTTTGAGGAATAGGCTTTCTGCTACGCCTCGCCGCACAACCACCTCGCCAGGTCCACGATCTGCACTCCGTCGCGATCCGTGGCCTCGTGATGCGTGCGGGCGAGAATCATCTTGGGATACGCATCGCCAATGCTCAGCAGTGGCGAAATCTCGCGTTCAAATGTCTTATCCGAGCTGATGTCGTCGCTCACCTGAATGTAGAGTTTCTCGCTCCGCTTGATTGCTACAAAGTCTATTTCCTTTTTATAGAGCACGCCGACGTATACCTCGTATCCGCGACGCAGCAGCTCGATTGCCACCATGTTCTCGTATACGCGTCCCCAATCCATATCACGTGTACCAAGAAGCGCATATTTAAACGCATGGTCCGCCAGATAGTACTTCTCGCCGCTCTTAAGGTATTTTTTGCCGCGAATGTCGTACCGACGAACTTTATAGAAGGCAAACGCATCGCACAGGTACCCCATGTACGTGCCGACCGTCTTGTTCGTAATCTTTAACCCATCCGCATTTAATGCATCAGTAATGTTGCGTGCCGACGTAATGTTGGAAACGTTGTCCATCATGTAATCGGCAATGCGCAGCAGCGCCGATTCGTTTCTCACGTTATGCCGCTGCACGATATCTCTCACAATGAGCGTCTTGAAGACGTTGGAGAGATATTGATAGCGCTGCTCCTGCAGTGGATAAGGGTAAGAGCCGGACATACCGCCGGTTCTCGCGTACTCATCGAAGTCGCGGTCGACCTCGCCCTCGTCGCCATAGAGACGATACTCCTCAAACGAGAATGGGAAAACCTCGATCTCGAACGTACGCCCCGTAAAGAGCGTCGACAGATCGCTCGACAGCAAAAAGGCATTCGATCCGGTAATGAATATGTCGTACTGCTCGGATGCGTGAAGGCTATTGATCGCACGCTCAAAACCGTCGCACATCTGAACTTCATCGATAAGCAGAAAGTTTTGTTTGCCGGACACTCGATGCTCTTTTACATAGGCGAGCAGCGCGTGATACTCGAGCAGGTTCTCGAACTCATCGAGGTTGTAGTTGATATGGATGACATTCGAATTGGACAGATGTGCCTCCACGTAATCGCGGAGGGCCTCGAGCAATTTTGATTTACCGCTACGACGGATGCCCGTGATGACCTTGATGTCCGGCACGCCAATAAGACTCGTCAACGTGTCCATATATGACGTTCTATTGATGAGTTTCATCGGGGCCTCCTCGCGGTCTTTTATCGCTATTCCTCAAAACTGAAAAATTTTCAGTTTTGAGGAATAGGCTCTATAGCGAATATACCTCGCGAAAGACCGAGCCACCTTAATCCTATTCCTCAAAAACGAAAATTTTTCAGTTTTGAGGAATAGGGCGCTGGCAACCCATTCCCCAGATAGGCGAAACCCTCCCCGGCACAGGCCGAGGAGGGTCTTGTTGTCATGTCTATCTTTGGGCGCGAACGCCCCGCGTTACAGCCCGCGAATCCGTACGGCCTCGGGCGGAAACTCCTGCTCGCCGGCATCGGTCTTGATGGTCGCGCGGCCCCAGATGTCCAGGCCCGCAAACACACCGACCGCAAGCGGCAAACCGTTGGGCGACACCGCCGCAACCTGACGACCCAGCAGCGGCACCATATCGAAGTACTCACCCAGCACCGGAGCCAGCGGGCCGGCAGCGCCCTGTGGTGTGTTGGCGGCAACCGCCCAGGTGTCCACGCGGGTCAGCACGGCGGTGGCCAATGCCTCGACCAGCACCTCGTCGGCCATATCCACGCCAAGCTCGCCCAGCGCCGCACGTTCAATATCAACCGTCACCGCGGCAAACATGGCCGCAGCACCGGCACCGCCGTTCACGGCAACACGCGCGAGCGACGTCTCAAACGCAGGCGCACCGCACACGATATTGCTCGGCCACTCAATGCCCACCTTGCCGGCAAGGCCCAACCCCGGCGTCGAAGCCGTGCCCACGAGCGCGTCCATCATGCCCATCGCGGCCACAAACGGCAGGCCGTGGAAGGCGTGCATGTTCACATCGGGGCGCACAACCAGCGAAAACGTCAGCGAAGCATCGCCCACGCTCCACGCGCACCAGCCCGCGGACACGCCCTCGCGGCCCGCGTCACGCGCCGCGTCGAGCTCGGTGCCAGCGGCAACAGCATTCATCTCGATCATCTACATACGCCCCAATTCGCCCACGATATGGCCCACGCGATCCTCGGGCTCCTTGACCTCGACGCCGTTGTAGCGGAAGAACCGAGCCGGGTCGTGCATCAGGTCCTCGAGCGGCACCAGCACAAAGTCACGCTCGCCGATCAGCGGATGCGGCAGGCGCAGCTTCTTGCCGCCGTGGGTCTCGCCGTCCATCCACAGCAGGTCCAAGTCGATGGTGCGCGGGCCGTTGGCCTTGGCCTTCTTGGAACGGTCGCGGCCCAGCTCGGCCTCGATCTTCATGAGCTCGTCAAGCAGCACCAGCGGAGCCAGCTCGGTCTTAATCTCGATGACGGCGTTGGCAAACGCGTCCTGGCGCGTCTCGTAGGCCGGCTCGCTCTCGTAGATCTTGGAGGAGTTGGACACGCAGGTGAGTGGAATCTCGGCGATCATGTCGCGTGCGGCGCGGATGTTGTCACAGCGATGCCCCAGGTTGGAGCCCACGGCCACAAACGCGCGGCGCGGCTGCGGCTTGGCAACCGCCCAGTAGCCGTTCAGGAACTGCGCAAAGCCCGCGGCGTCGTGCACGCGCACAATGTTGGCACCGGCCTGGATGGCGCCCAGGCACACGCCAAACGTAGCGGCATCGCGCTCGGCGGCCTCGGTCACGCCCGAGACGGCGCCCACAAAGCGCTTGCGCGATACGGCGCACATGAGCGGATAACCCAGTGACGCCATCTTGGCAGTCTCGCGCTGGATGACGATGTCCTCGTTGGCCGTCTTGCCAAAGCCCGGACCGGGATCAATGCAGATGCGGTCGCGCGACACGCCGGCGTGGATGAGCGCGCGGGCCTGGTCGGACAGAAAGCCCATGACGCGGCGCATGATGGGCGCCGAATCGGGCAGGGTGAAGCGGCGGAGCTGCGAGGTGGGCACGTAGGCTTCCTCGCGGCGGGCGCTGCGGCGCATCATGGCGGCCAGGCGGTCATTGGGCTCCGATGCGGCCTCGGTGGCCTCGGGCGCGGGCGCGACGGTCTCGGCGGCAGCAGCCTGCTCGGCGGCCGGCGTCTCCTGCTCGCTTGCAGGCTCGGTCGCGGGCTCCGGATCGCCAAACGGCAACGAGGGCTGCACCACGCCGCCCGGAAGCTTGGCCTCCGGCTTAGGCTCGCCCAGCAACTTGCCGCGACGGCGGCGAGCCGGCTTCTCAGCCTCACGCGCGGCCTCGGCAGCCGCCTCGCGCGCCTTCTCGGCAACAAACGCCGCAGCCGAGGTATCGAGCTGCACCGTTGCGTGCGTGCGTGTAGGCGCGGCGACCTCGCCGGCATGCATCACGATGACGCCGCAGGTGCTCGTCTTAACAAACTCGACCATCTTGGGGTCGGTGAAGCCCGTCACGTCGTTGACGATCGAGGCGCCGCAGCGCACGGCCGCCTTGGCAACCGCCACGTGGCGCGTGTCGATCGAGACGATGGCGCCCTCTTTGGCCAGCGCGCGCACCACGGGCAGCACGCGGCGAGCCTCCTCGTCGGGATTAACCGGGGTAAAGCCGGGGCGCGTGGACTCACCGCCCACGTCGATGATGTCGGCGCCGGCGTCAAGCATCGCCAGGCCGTACTCGATGGCGGCATCCGGGTCGAAGTGCTCCCCGCCATCGCTAAACGAATCGGGCGTCACGTTGAGGACGCCCATGATGCGCGGACGGTCAAAGCTGAGCTCATACTTTCCGCACCGCCATGTCTTGCTGTCGTTCGCCATGAACATCCTCCTAAAATGCCCACGCCGCCGAGCTTGGGGAGCTGGCGGCGGGGTCGCTTTGCACTTAGTCTTTCTATTGTATCCGCGCACACGGGCTAGAACGCAAACGCGGCCGCGATGTCGCAAGAAATCAGCAGGTCGGCATTTGCATCCTGATCGGTAGGCGCCAAATTGCAAATGGCCAGCGTATCGCCAGTAAAGTAACGCGTAAGGCCTGCCGCCGGATACACCACGAGCGAGGTCCCACCCACAATGAGGGCATCGGCCGCGGCAATGGCGGCAACGGCACCGGTCAACACATGCTCGTCGAGCGGCTCTTCGTAGAGCACCACATCGGGCTTGATGCGACCACCGCACGCGGGGCACACGGGCACGCCCGCGGCGTCCTCGTGCTCGCGCGAGCAAATCCACTCGGCGCTATAGACCGCGCCGCACGACTGGCAAATGTTGCGATGGACCGATCCGTGCAGCTCGAACACGCGCTGCGAGCCCGCCATCTGATGCAAGCCGTCGATGTTTTGCGTCACCACGGCATCAAGCTTGCCGGCGCGCTCCAGCTCGGCCAGCTTGGTGTGACAGCGGTTGGGCTTAGCGTTAAGCGCGATCATCTTGGTGCGGTAAAAGTCGAAGAACTCGGCCGGATGTGTCTCATAAAAGCTATGCGAGAGCATAGTCTCGGGCGGGTAGGCAAACTGCTGGTGATACAGGCCGTCCACGCTGCGGAAATCGGGGATGCCACTTGCCGTGGAAACACCAGCGCCGCCAAAGAAGACCACGCGCTTGTGGGTGTCAAACAGATCCGCCAGCGCGGCGGACGCCTGCCTGGGGTCCGATATTGCCTGCGTCATATGAGCCCTCCGTCCTTGTTGATCGGGCGGCGTCGGGCGATGTCCCAGCATGCGACCTTTAAGTCAGCATGCGCGGAGCCCACCCCGCCCCTGTTGCGCTAATCTTAAGCCTGCCAACCCCGTCGAAAGGACACCATGCCTCAGACTTACACTTTCGCCTCGTGGAACGTCAACGGCCTGCGCGCCGTGCTCAAAAAGGACCCGAGCTTTATCCAGATCGCGCAAGAACTCGACGTCGATATCCTGGCGCTGCAAGAGACCAAGTTGCAAGAAGGCCAGGTCGATATTGACCTGCCCGGCTATCACCAAACCTGGAGCTACGCCGAGCGTAAAGGCTATTCGGGCACTGCGGTCTTTAGCCGCCAGGAACCGCTGCGCGTGCTGCACGCCGACGCGCTGCTACCCTACGCCGGCGAGGGTGAGGCGGCAGAGCTCGTGGCGCAGGCCGCGACCGAGGGCCGCGTCTGCGCGCTCGAGTTCGACAAGTTTTGGTTTGTCGACGTCTATACGCCCAACGCCCAAAACGAGCTCGCGCGCATCGATGTGCGCATGGCCTGGGACGATGCCTACCGCGGCTTTTTGAGCGCGCTTGAGCGCGAGGCCGGCAAGCCCGTCGTAACCTGCGGCGACTTTAACGTGGCGCACGAAGAGATCGACCTTAAGAACCCCAAGTCCAACCGCGGCAACGCCGGCTTTTCGGACGAGGAGCGCGGTAAGTTTACCGAGCTCCTCGACGCCGGTTTTACCGATACCTGGCGCGCGGCAAATCCCGACGTCGAGGGCGTCTACAGCTGGTGGAGCTATCGCTTTAATGCCCGCAAGAACAACGCCGGCTGGCGCATCGACTACTTCCTGGTGAGCGATGCAATCGCCGGCAATGTGCGCGACGCCGGCATCCGCGGCGACATCTTTGGCAGTGACCACTGCCCCGTCACCCTCACCCTAGAGCTCTAGCCCCAACTAATCCCCTGGGGACGGAGGAAAAGGGATCATTTTCACCTCGCGAGGGCATCCACGCGGCCCGCTTGTCACGAAACTGGCCCATCTACTACGTTTAAGCCACTACCCTCAACCACAGCGAACAACGCAAAAAGAAAACCGCAGGTAGAAAGCCTACGGTTTTTCATAAAACACGGTTGTGGTTGGGGGTGTCGGGCCAAACGTAGTAGATAGACCGATTTCGTGGCGGGCGGGTTCAGCTGATTCCCTGGGAACGTCTGGAGGCGAAAGAAAACGGATCAATTTGGCTCTCCGAGGGCCACGATGCCCGTCGTATCAGCCGGCTATTTCAAAACTATGCCGGTTTACGGGGCTGAATCGCGAACCCCCAACCATATGCAATTCTGAGATAATAAAACCGCAGGTAGACGGTGTGCCCTATTTCAAAAATAGCCGGCATGGTCTGCTTGTGCCAATCTGGCCCCGTAAACCGGCATAGTTTTGAAATGGCGCTTCGGCAGTATTGATTCCCGCCCCGGCGTAACCAACCCTACAGCCCGTATTTCACGACGACTCGGTTGATGCGGCGACACCAAGGCTTGTACAGGGCGACCAAAAACACGCAGGTCGCAAGGCCGTGCGTGATATCGAACGGTACGGCGGTGGCAAGACGCGCCATGGCACCCGCCCACGTGAGCGGTTGAACAAAACCGATAATGTCGTAGGCGTTGATCACAACGCCGTACAGCAAACCCGAAGCAAAGCCGTAGGTCAGCAGCGCCGGCATACGCACGGTGCCATCGGCGCGATCAAAAGCACCCGCATACGCCAGCGCACCGCCAACGTATCCCACGAGCCCCCAGGCATACATCTGCCACGGCGTCCACATGCCCTGTCCAAAAAAGAAATTGCTGGTCAGCGCCGCCAGCGCGCCAACCATAAAACCATTGCGGCGGCCAAGCGTCGCCCCCGCGATAATGGCGATGGCGCTCACCGGTTTAAAGTCGGGAATGGGGCCAAACAGAATGCGCCCCGCCGCAGCCAACGCCGCCAGAACCAGCGTTGGCATAATCTGGCGTAAGCCCGGGCGCGACGCCTCGTAGCCCGCAAAGAACAGCGCGAGCACCAGCGCCACCACGACAAGCATGGCAAGTGCCGCCTGTTCAACGCCCGCCAGCAACGCCGCAGCCATCACGGCTGGCACCGCCAGCAGCAGCGGGATCTCCAGTTTTGCGAGCAGGCGCGCGACGCGATAATCCGTCATCCCATCACGCCCTATAAAACACGTTGTCGGCAAAGAAGTCGGCCGGCGGCTCCATGCAGGCAATCTCACCGTCAAACATCATGGCAACGTCATCGGCAACCTGCTCGGCAAAATCCAGATCGTGCGTGGCCATGATGACGGTGCCACCAACCTTCGCATGGTCACGCAGGGCGCGGGCGATGATGCGGCGACTTGCCAGGTCTAGACCCTTGGTGGGCTCATCGAGCAATAGCAGTTCGGGGCCGATTAGCAGCAGTTTTGCCAATGCAAGCAGTTGACGCTGCCCGCCCGAAAGGTCATAGGGGTGGCGCTCCCCCAAGTCCGCGAGCCCCAGACTCGCCGCGCGCTCCCGCGCCATAGCCTCGTCGTACCCGCAGGCCGAAGCCCATTCCATCAGCTCGTCGCGCACCGTCTCGGCAACCAACAACGCCTTGGGATTCTGGGGCAGCAGCGCTGCCGAGGCCGCCCCGCGCACCATGCGGCCGCGCTGCAGCTTGGCGGTCTTCGCCAGCACCGAGAGCATCGTCGACTTACCGCATCCGTTGCCGCCCACGATCGCATGCACCGCACCGGCCGAAAACGCCACGTCGAGCCCGCGCAGCACCCAACCGCCCGCGCGATCGTAGCGAAACCAGCTCCCTGCCAGGGTGGTAGCCGACCCGCCGTGCATTTTTTGGAGTATTCTGCTCCCATCCGTGCGCGGGAAGGCTTCCGAGCCGTTCTCGAGCGACGTTTGCGCCACAAATTCGGACGATTTGTCCAATTCCGAACTTTTTTTCGCACTCGATACGTCCCCGGGCGGCTCCAGAGAGCCCAAATTGTCCTCACGCCTGCTGAATACTCCGTTTTTTGCACATCGGATGGCACCCCACCCCAACATGTCATCGGAAAACAGCGATTCTCGGCGTCCCAAAGAAGCCATATCCGCCACCTCGCGCACGCGACCGTCCTCAATCCGGTACGCGCACGTCGCATACTCGAGCATTGGGCGCGGTTGATGCGTAGCCACAACAACCGTGCAGCCCAGCTCGCGATTCACACGAAACAGCGCGTGCAGAAAATTCTTCTCGGCAACGGGATCGAGCTGAGACGTGGGCTCGTCGAGTAGCAGCACACGCGGACGCAGCGCCAGGACGGCGGCAAGCGACAGCAGCTGCTTGCGGCCACCCGAAAGCGTATCGGTATCGCGATGAAGCCAGTCCTCCAGACCAAAGAAATAGCTGGTTTCGGCAACACGGCGGCGCATCTCGTCGCGCGACACCCCCAGATTCTCTAGGCCAAACGCCATCTCGTGCCACACGGTCTCGCACACAATCTGGTTCTCGGGATCCTGGAACACGTAGCCCACGCACTCCGCAGACGCGCGCACGTCCATGTCGGCAACGTTCTCGCCCAGCACGCGCGCATCGCCAGTGCGCTCGCCCGCCGGAGCGATCTCGGGCTTGAGCAGCGACAGCAGCGTCGACTTACCCGATCCGGTACCGCCAACAAGCAGCGCAAATGCACCTTGGGGAACAGACCAGTCGAGCCCCTCGAGCACCGCAGCATCAGCCCCGGGGTAGGCAAAGCTCAGGCTCCGCGCCTCAATCGCCGGCATATCCGGGCCGCACGCCGCACCCGACACCGGGCCCCTATCCAACCGAGCCATCAGCCAAACCTCTTCTCATCGATCACATGCAACACGCAGGGCAGCACCATCCATGCAGCGTACACGACATAGCCCAGCCACGGCGCCGGCACCGAGAGCTGCGGATAAAACGAATACTGCGTCGTCGCGGTCCATGCCACCGCCACCGCGGCGGCACCAAACACCGCAAGTCCAACCAGCGCGGCAGCATCGCCGCGCGCCAGCCGATACCGCGCATACGTCGTACGGCGCGACGCAGCACCCCACCCGCGCGAGCGCATGGCATCCGCGCGCTCAAGCGAATCTTCCATGCCCCAGCCCATCAACACGCTCGACGCCCGCAGGCGCGAGCGCACGGGGTCGGCCGGCGCGCGGCCCGGCACATCAATCGCATCCTGCACCGCCAACACCGTACGACCGCGGCGCAAAAACTGCGGGATAAGCCGCATGCACATCGAGATCATGAGCGCAATCACCGGTGCGGCATTGCCCAGCAGCGCGAGCACCTTGTCGTATTCGAGCATCGATGCCGCAGCCTCAAACCACAACACGCTCGCCACGAACAGCCCGCCCATGCACAGGCCGTATACCATGCTCTCCAGATACACCGCGCGCATGCCAATACGGAACAGCTCCGTCGAGCCCGAGGCGCTAAACAGCGGATTGAGCACCGCAACGATCAAAACCACCGGCAGCTGCCAGCGGAGTGCGCCCAGCGTGCGGGCAGCCCCACGCGTCGCAAATCCATACGCCAGCCCGCCCGCAAGCGACAGCGCGATCAGCACCGGTTGCATCGAGAACATGGTGAGCCCCAGCGTCAGCACCATGTAGAGGGCCGGCACAGCCGGATGCGACATCGAGAATGCCGCGACGGGCTCGCCGCCAAACTCCTCTTGTATGTTGTCCACGGGCACCCCCGTCCCCTCGCTCAAACGACAGCTCCGCAGCACCGCCAACGCCGCACGCAAGCAGCGCAAACGCCACGCCGGCGGCGCAAACCTCAACCGCCGCAAACCAATCGCTACGCGCTCAACATATGCCTGCGGTATCATATTGCGCCGTGTATCGTTTCCAAACACACGTCTCTATAACGTAACAGGAGATCACATGGACGCAACCGCAATTATCCTCGCCGCCGGCGAGGGCACCCGCATGAAGTCGAACCACTGCAAGGTTTCGCACAAGATCCTGGGCAAGCCCATGGTCCAGTGGATCGTCGACGCTACCATCAAGGCCGGCTGCAGCCGCGTCGTGGTCGTCATCGGCAGCCACGCCGACGAGATGCGCGCCCTCATCGACGGCGCCTACGCCACCAGTGCCACCAAGGTCGAGTGCGTTGAGCAGACCGAGCGCCTGGGCACCGGTCATGCCGTGAAGGTCGCGCTCGAGGCCTGTGGCATCACGCAAGGCCCCGTCGTCGTGCTCAACGGCGACCTGCCGCTCATCACCGCCGACACCGTCGCCAAGTTCGCGCAAACCGTCGCCACCGGCGAGCTCGCCTGCACCGTCATGACCATGACCCCGCCCGATCCTTTCGGATACGGCCGCATCAAGCTGGGCGCCGATGGTCAGATCGAGCGCATCATCGAGCAGAAGGACTGCACGCCCGAGCAGGCCGCCACACTGCTGGAGTGCAACGCCGGCTGCTACGCCTTCGACGGCGCGCAGCTCGCCGCCCACATTAACGAGATCGGCAACGACAACGCGCAGTCCGAGTACTATCTGCCCGACATGCTCGAGATCCTCAAGGGCCACGGCCAGGCAGTCTCCATCTTCCACTGCGACGACTACCGCGACGGCCTGGGCGTCAACAGCCGCATCCAGCTCGCACAGCTTACCGCCATCGCGCGCGACCGCATCAACGAGCACTGGATGGCCGAGGGCGTTACCTTCATCGACCCCACGCAGGCCTGGATCGGCCCTGATGCCACCATCGGCCGCGACACCGTCGTCTGGCCGCAGACGCACCTGATCGGCCACGTCACCGTGGGCGAGGAGTGCCAGCTCGGCCCCAACAGCCGCCTCACCGACACCACCGTCGGCAGCGGCTGCACCATCGATGAGACCATCGCCATCGAGGCCGTCATCGAGAACGGCGTCGACTGCGGCCCGCGCGCCTACCTGCGCCCGGGCACCCACATGCTCGACGGCTCCAAGGCCGGCACGCACGTGGAGATCAAGAAGTCCACGATCGGCGAGGGCTCCAAGGTGCCGCACCTGTCCTACATCGGCGACACCACCATGGGCTCCGGCGTCAACGTGGGCGCGGGCTCCATCACCTGCAACTACGACGGCGTCCACAAGCACAAGACCGTCATCGGCAAGGATGCCTTCATTGGCTCCGACACCATGATGGTCGCGCCCGCCCAGATCGGCGACGGTGCACTCGTGGCCGCCGGCTCCGTCATCACCGAGCCGGTCCCGGCAGACGCGCTCGGCCTGGGCCGCGCCCGTCAGGTAAACATTGAGGGCTGGGCCGCCGATTATCGCCGCCGTCTGCACGAGGACGACGAGGTATAACGTTTTACCAAGCATCTAAGGAGCTGTTCCATGGGGGGCGGCTCCTTTTTCTATCGTGACCTGCGCAACCGGATGAGTGGTCGGTTCGTGTCCGTTGGCGGTAAAGACGTTATCAGGACCCGATAAACCCCGCCGCGCGGTTACAATGCAACAAGGCATCTATATGGCATTCGATGTATAAAGGAGAAGGGTAATGCCGATTAATGATCCCGAGAAGTCGGAGAATATGCGCAAGTCCATCCGCGTGTATTCCGGTTCCTCCAACCGTCCCCTCGCTCAGAAGATTGCTGAGTACCTTGGGGTCGAGCTTTCGGGCCTTACGCTAAAGCAGTTCGCCAATGGTGAGATTTACGCCCGCTACGACGAGACCGTCCGCGGCGCCGACGTCTTCCTGATTCAGTCCGTGGCCGGCGGCAACGTCAACGACATGCTCATGGAGCTGCTCATCGCCACCGACGCTGCCAAGCGCGCATCCGCCCGCTCCATCACCGCCGTTATCACCCACTACGGCTATGCCCGCCAGGACCGCAAGGCCGGCCCGCGCGAGCCCATCACCGCCCGCCTCGTCGCCAACCTGCTCGAGCGCGCCGGCGTCGACCGCATCATCACCCTCGATTTGCACCAGGGTCAGATCCAGGGCTTCTTTGATATCCCGGTTAACCACCTGTCCGCACTGCCGCTGTTTGGCCAGTACTACAACGACATGCACTTCGACACCGACAACCTGGTTGTCGTCTCCCCCGACGTGGGCCGCGCCAAGGCCGCCAAGAAGCTGTCCGACATGCTCGGCTGCGACCTGGCCATCGCCCACAAGGGCCGTCCGCGCCACAACGCCGCCGAGGTCATGGGCATCATCGGTGACATCAAGGGCAAGACCTGCATCATCAACGACGACATGATCGACACCGCTGGCACCCTGTGCGCCAACGTCAAGGAGCTCAAGGCTATGGGCGCTGGCGACATCTACGTCTGCGCCACCCACGGCATCTTCTCCGGTCCGGCCATCGAGCGTCTGAACGACGCCCCCATCGTCGAGTGCGTCGTCACCGATGCCATTCCCGTCGAGGTCGGCGGCAAGATTAAGACCATCTCGGTCGCCGAGGAGTTCGCTCAGGCCATCTCCGCCGTTTACCACGAGGAGCCCGTCTCCACGCTCGTCGGCGGCGACTTCGCACTGTAGTCGCTCGACCCTCGCATCCCTCCGGAAGCCCCGGACACGCCTGCGGGGTTATCAAAGCGAACGTCCTCGCCGCTTTGCGGCTGCGGGATGTTCGCTTTGATAACCCCTCCCGGCGTGTCCGGGGCTTCCTGCTGTCTCGGGGCAGCTGTTTTCTGAAATGACTTTGCTGCAACCTTTCCTCGCCTTCGGCGGGCGTGGTAGCCTTTGTCGTTGACTGAACTTTTATGTGTAACGAAAGGATGAACATGGCAGCTGCACAGCCGCTTAAGATTCGCATGGTTGCCGGACTTGGCAACCCGGGCGAGGAATATGCCGAGACCCGCCACAACGCCGGCTTTAAGGCGATCGACGAGCTGGCCCGTCAGGCCGGCGTCACGTACTGGAAAAACCAGGCAGGCGCCGAGGTCGCGCTCATTAATATCAACGATGCCGAGGAAGAGAACGGCAAGCGCCGGATCGTGCTGGTCAAGCCGCAGTCGTATATGAATACCTCGGGTGGCCCCATCTCCAAGCTCTGCCGCGAGTACAAGATCAAGGCCGAGGAGCTACTCGTGATTCACGACGAGCTCGACATTCCCGCCGGCGACGTACGTGTTAAGGTGGGTGGCGGCCACGCCGGCCACAACGGCCTGCGCTCCATCATCGACAAAATGGGCAGCCGCGACTTTAGTCGCATCCGCACCGGTATCGGCAACCCTCCCGGCAAGATGGCCGTGGCAGATTACGTGCTCAAGCAGCTGCGCGCCCGCGAGGCCGAGGACTTCCAGAACACCTGCGCCCGCGCCGCAGATGCCGCCGGTCTGGCCATCGTCCACGGCGTAATCTACGCCCGCGATCACGTAAACGGCGCCGCTTCCGCCAACGGCAAGCACTAAAACCTACTATTTAGGGATGTTAATTTTGGCAGGTTTTATCTACGGAAATGCCGTGGTGGCTGCATCGCAATAAACCCCGTACTGCCATACACACATAGCGCCCCAAGGGGGCCGGCCTCATCACAACCCGAGGCCGGCCCCCTTTGCCGTTTTACCTGATAAAACCGACCAAAATAAACCTCTCCCCCTTTGGTAGGCCAAAGTGGATAAACCCTGCTCCCAACCGCCGAAGACACACGTAAGTGACATGTCCATGAGGGTATAATTTGCACCGTATGTCTGCACAACGCCTGTGCGCGTACGGTTTTACTCGGGCTACCGTCCATTTCCGTGGAGGCACGGTTCGGCGGCCCTAACAAGAGAGGGGTTCTATGTATAAGATCCTGGAGAAGACGCAGTTCTCGGAGAAGGTGTTCAAGTTCCGCATCGAGGCGCCCGCAATCGCCAAGCATGCGCACGCTGGACAGTTCCTCATGGTCCGCGCCAACGAGACGGGCGAGCGCGTCCCGTTTACCCTGGCCGGCTGGAACGGTGACGAGGGCTGGGTCGAGTTCATCTTCATGGTGATCGGCAAGACCACCGAGATGCTTTCCACCTACGAGGCCGGCGAGTCGCTGCGCGACGTCGTGGGCCCGCTGGGAGTTCCCACTGAGATGGCCGAGGGCCCCTGCGCCGTCATTGGCGGCGGCGTCGGCCTGGCAATTGCCTTCCCGGTCGCCAAGCACCTGGTCGAGACCGGCCACGAGGTGCACGCCATCATGGGCGCCCGCACCAAGGACCTCCTGCTCATGGAGGACCAGTTCCGCGAGCTCCTCGACGAGGACCACATCCACATCACCACTGACGACGGCTCCTACGGCGAGCAGGGCGTTGTCACCGCTCCGCTGGAGCGCCTGCTGCAGGACAAGGCCGTGAGCCAGGTCTTCTGCGTCGGCCCCGTTCCGATGATGAAGTTCTCGACCCTCACCGCCCAGAAGTACGACACCCCCATCACCGCGTCGCTCAACCCCATCATGGTTGACGGCACCGGTATGTGCGGCTGCTGCCGCGTCGAGGTGGGCGGCGTGACCAAGTTCGCTTGCGTCGACGGCCCCGACTTCGATGCCACCTTGGTCGACTGGGATGACCTTCGTGCCCGCCAAGCCGCTTACCGTTCCGAAGAGGGCGCGTCCCTCAAGGCCTATGAGGAAAAGAGCTGCGCATGCCACTAGTTAACGGTCGTTTCGTTGCCGATATGAAGTCGCCCCGCACCCCCGATAACGAGGAGCCGGCTGCCGAGCGCGCCTGCGACTTCCGCCCCGTCGACAAGGGCTTCACCGAGGAGATGGCGCTGGCCGAGGCCGAGCGCTGCCTCAACTGCAAGAAGCCGTTCTGTGTCGAGGGCTGCCCCGTCAACATCAACATTCCCCGCTTTATCGAGCAGATCCGCGAGAAGGACTTTGGCGGCGCCCTCGATACCATCCGCGAGGACTCCATGCTTCCCGCTATCTGCGGCCGCGTCTGCCCGCAGGAGAACCAGTGCGAGGGCAAGTGCATCCGTGGTAAGAAGTCCGAGCCCGTGGCCATCGGCCAGCTCGAGCGCTTCCTGGGTGACCGCCCCGAGCTCGCTTCCACGCCCAAGATGGCTCCCAAGAACGGCAAGAAGGTCGCCGTCGTCGGCTCTGGCCCGTCCGGCATCACCTGCGCCGGCGAGCTCGCCCGCAACGGCTTTGACGTCACCGTCTTTGAGGCCTTCTTTACCGGCGGCGGCGTGCTGGTCTACGGCATCCCCGAGTTCCGTCTGCCCAAGGCGGTCGTCAAGCGCGAGATTGACGGCCTGGAGGACATGGGCGTCAAGTTTGAGTACAACTCCGTCGTGGGCAACATGGCCACGGCCGAGGAGCTGTTCGAGCAGGGCTTCGACGCCATCTATGTGGCGACCGGCGCTGGCCTGCCCAAGTTCCTCAACGTCCCCGGCGAGAACCTGCCCAACGTCTTCTTCGCGAACGAGTACCTCACCCGCGTGAACCTGATGAAGGCCAACAAGTTCCCCGAGTACGACACCCCCACCAAGCACGGCAAGAACGTCGTCGTCTTTGGTGGCGGCAACGTGGCTATGGACGCCGTCCGTACCGCCAAGCGCCTGGGCGCCGAGCACGCCATCATCGCCTACCGTCGTACCGAGGACGAGATGCCCTGCCGTCGCGCCGAGCTGCACCATGCTAAGGCCGAGGGCGTCGAGGTCCTGCCGCTCGTCTCCCCGCTCGAGTTTGTCGCTGGCGAGGACGGCTCCGTGTGCGCCGTCAAGGTCCAGAAGATGGAGCTCGGCGAGCCCGACGAGTCCGGCCGTCGTCGCCCGGTGCCCATCGAGGGCGCCATCGAGGAGATCCCCTGCGACGTCGCGATCTCGGCTATCGGCACCAACGCCAACCCCTTCGCTGCCAAGATCGGCGGCAAGATGGAGCTCAACAAGTGGGGCTACATCGTCGCCGACGAGGAGACCGGCCAGACCACCGATCCCCGCATCTGGGCCGGCGGCGACATCGTCACCGGTGCCGCTACGGTCATTCTGGCGATGGGCGCCGGCAAGAAGGCCGCCGCTTCGATCACCAAGAGCCTGCTGGGCGAGTAATCACCTGCAGCACTAGCCATCAAACGGCAAAGTCCCCGTCGAGCACACGCCCGGCGGGGACTTTTTTCTATGCCGGCCGCCCCAACCACCACGATGGGGCAGGCACCTTTGTGGTGGTTGGGGACTTGCCCGGTCGTTTTGTCTCAATCTGTAACAGCTGGAGTCCGTTGAGCCCTGCAGTTGTTACAGATCGAGATATTGTGCCGGCCGCCCACGCCGCATCTCAATCTGTAACAGTTAGAGACCAAATATGCCGCCTGGTGTTACAGATCAAGACGTTGGGCTGACGGCCGAACGGTTCATCTAAATCTGTAACAGTTAGAGCCATTTTCGCTGGCTTGGTGTTACAGATCGAGATTTTGCAAAAGCCGAGGATAGGCACTGCCGCCAAGGCCTTTCCCTCGGCCTAAAACAAAACCCCCACAAAGGTGCCTGTGTCCCCCTTGTGGTGGTTTGGTCGGTTAGTCTTCGAGCTGCGCTACTTTGTAGCGGTAGGCAGCGGCGATAACGTCTTTGCAGCCCTCGCGGCCCAGCTTGGCGCGGTTGACGACGATGTCCTTACCGCTCGTCATCTTCCACTTTCCGGCGCTATAGCGCTTATAGAACGCCTCGCGTGCCTTCTGCTGCTGCTTGACCAGCTTGGCGCCCTTCTTTTTGTTAAGGCCACGCTTCTTGCGGACAATCTCGACGCGGTCCTCAAAGGGGGCGGTCACCAACACGGCAATATGGTTGGGGTTGTTACGCAGCAGGTAATCGGACAGACGGCCTTCGATAATGCAGCTCTCGGTCTCGCCCAGGTCCAAAATCACCTGGCTCATCTTTTGGAACAACTTGTCCGAGTACGAACGCGCATCGTAGCGGTCGGGCAGAAACGCCATGTTCTCCACGGCCAGACGCTCGTCGTAGGCGGCCATCTTGTCGAGCGACTCGCCCGCGCGCAGCGACGCGCGCACCAGTAGCTCGTTGTCGTACAGAGGAATCCCCAACTCGTTGGCGAGGATGCGTCCGATCTCGTGGCCCTCGGCACCAAAGTCGCGCGCGATGGTAATGACCACAGGATTCTTCTTATTCTCCAGATCGCTCATCGCGATTCCTTTCTAACAAATGAGAAAAGGCAATTCCTGATTCCCATTTTGTCACTTACGACCGTCCTGGTTTCCCAAGTGCGGCAGATTGCCCCGAAAGAGGAGCGCCGCGTACTAAATGTACGCAAGCGACGATTGAGGGGCAAGGTGCCGTGCTTGGGGAAGCAGGACTATGCGGCCACGATGCGGCGTTGATATGCCCTCACCAGCAGCGAGATACCAAAGTTGAGCACAAAGTACATCGCAAACACCAGGCCGTAGAGCATAAGCACCTGCGACAGGTCGATCGCATGGGCCATCACGACGTTTGCCGTGTACATGAGCTCGGCCACGTTAATCCCCGAAAGATACGAGCTGTCCTTGATGACGGTCGTGCACTGGCTAAACAGCGCCGGAATGATCGTCTTAAACGTCTGCGGCAGAATGATGTAGCGCATGGTGGCAAAGAAGCCAAAGCCCTGGCTCTGCGCTGCCTCAAACTGGCCGCGCGGAATCGAGTTGAGACCGCCGCGCACAATCTCGGCCATAACGGCGCTGGTAAACAGCGTAAAGGCGATGGTCGAAATCACAATGTCCAAACCCTGCACCGTAAAGTAGATAAACAGGATCCACAGCAGGTTCGGCGTGCAGCGGAACAGCTCGATATAGGCGCTCACCAGAATACGGAATGGGCGGGGCGCATAGCTTTTAACGAGCGCCAGCACCGTGCCAAAGATGAGCGAGAAAAAGATCGACAGCGCCGAGATCTCTATGGTCTTAACAAAGCCGCCCCAAATGTAGAGCAGGTTGGTCGCGTTGAAGATTTCCATGCGCTAGGCCTCCTCTACGTTGTCGAGCCCCAGCTCGGCCAGGCTCACACCGCGCGGACGCTCCTTGGAGCGGCGCTCGAGCCACTGCACCAGCATGGCGAGCGGAAAGCAGATAATGAAGTACATAAGGCAGCAGACGATGTACCCCTGCAGGTAACCGTACAGACTCACAAAGTTGTCGGAACGGTACATAAGGTCGCCGCCGGCCACAAGCGCCAGCACCGACGTATTTTTGACCAGGTTGAGCGCCTGGTTACACAGCGGCGGCAGAATGATCTTGAATGTCTGGGGCAGCACGATGTACCAGTACGCCTGCGCACGGGTGAAGCCCTGGCTCTGGGCCGCCTCCATCTGACCGCGCGGAACCGCCTCGATACCAGTGCGGATGACCTCCGAAATGTAGGCCGCGTGATACAGACCCACGCCCAAGAAGCCCAGCACGAACGGCGCGATGCGCACCGGCTGGTCGGCACCGGTTATGGCCTGCAGAAACTGCGGACCAGCCATGTACATAAAGAGCACCTGCACGGGCAACGGGGTGTTCTGGTAAAACTCCACGTACACGCGGCTTATGGCGCGCAGCACGCGCGAACGGGTGGTAGAGAACACACCCAGCAGCGTGCCCAGCACCAGCGACAGCAGCAGACCGGCAACGACCACCTGTAGCGTCACGCCAAAGCCCTCCCAGAAGGGCCCCATGTTTTGAAATGTCGTCGACCAACGGTCGGCGTCAAATAATCCTTCGAGCATTTGATTCCTTCCTTGGACGATGCGCCTATACAAGACCCCAGGTCTTGACCTCTTGGTCGAGCCAGCCGTCGGCCAGACGATCGCAAATCACCTGATCGACCACGGCCGAAAGGTCGCAGCCCTTCTTGGTCGCCACGCCGTAGCCCTGCTCGCCAAACTTGACCTCGGGCTGCAGCAGCTCAACGGTCTCGTTCATGTAACCGGCCAGCGTGGAGCGGTCCATGGCAAAGACGTCGATATTGCCGGCGTCGAGCGAGCTCTTGATGATGGGGTAGCCGCTAAAGGCCCTAAACTCGGGCTTGCAGCTAAAGCCGTTGTCCTTGATCATCTGCTCGATCAGGCCCTGCGTGGTGGCACCCTGGCTCACGCCGATGACCTTGCCGTCCAGGTCCTCAATCGAGGTAAAGCCCGAACGCTTCTTGACCATGAGTCCAACGTAGTCGGTGCGGTACGGCGTCGAGAAATCCCAGCTCTTCTTGCGCTCGTCGGTGATGGTGTAGGTCGCCGCGACCACGTCGAGTTGGCCGTTATCGATCAGCGGGCCGCGCGTCTTGGGCGTTACGTCGGTAAACTCGACAAGCTCCTGGGCGCGGGCCTCTTTGTAGCTCACGCCAAAGACGGCAGCGGCGATCTGGTAGCACAAATCGACTTCCATGCCCTCAAAGCGACCCTTGGCGGTGTCGTAATAGCCGTAGCCGGGAACGTCTTTCTTAACGCCGGCATTCAGATGGCCGCGCGACTTGATGGCCGCAAGCTTGGATCCCTTGTCGGAACCCTCGCCGCTGGTGGAGTTGCCGCAACCGGTGAGCGCGGTCCCCGTCAGCGCAAGCATGCCGGCGCCAGCCAGCTGCAAAAAGTGACGGCGCGATACAGCCGCCCTCGTCATATCCGTCATGTCCATCACCGCGCCTAGTGCAGAATCTTGGACAGGAACTCGCGGCAGCGCGGGTTCTCGGGGTTATCGAAGAAGTGCTCGGGCGTGCCCTCCTCAAGGATGCGGCCGTCCTCCATAAAGATGACGCGGTCGGCCACCTGGCGCGCAAAGCCCATCTCGTGCGTCACGCAGATCATGGTGATGTCCTCCTGCGCGAGCTCAATCATAACGTCCAGAACCTCCTGGACCATCTCGGGGTCGAGTGCCGAGGTAGGCTCGTCAAACAGGATGATGGGTTGCTTGGTGCACAGGGCGCGGGCGATGGCGATACGCTGCTGCTGACCGCCCGAGAGGTTCTGCGGATACTCGCCAGCCTTATGTGCCATACCGACGCGCCTGAGCGCGGCGACGGCGATCTCGGTCGCCTCCTCCTTGCTCCTCTTTTGCAGCTTGATGGGCGCGAGCGTCAGGTTGCCGAGCACCGTCATGTTGGGGTACAGGTTGAACTGCTGAAACACCATGGAGCTATACTTGCGAGCCATCTCCAGGTGATTCTTTTTGGTGAGCGGTGTGCCGTCGATGATGACCTCGCCCGACGTGGGCTCCTCCAGATAATCGACACAGCGGATGAGCGTCGACTTGCCCGAGCCGGAAGGCCCGATCATTACGAGCTTCTCGCCGCGCTTGACGGTGAGGTTGATATCTTTGAGCACATGCAGGTCGCCAAAGTACTTGTTGAGATGCTTGATCTCGATCATGTCTGCCATGAATGTCCCTTCCCTGCGTTAATACGAATTGCACTATTGTACGGAAAGAACCACGTTTCCGCAGCCAACGCTGCATCCCCGTAAAGAACCCGCAACCTTCCACCCACTCATTGGGCACTCGGGCACTCATTGGGAACCCGCAATCTTCCGCCCACTCATTGGGCACTCGGGCACTCATTGGGGACAGACTTAAATGAGTACCCTTAAATGAGTACCCTTAAATGATCACCTACTCATTGGGTACTCATTTAAGTCTGTCCCCAATGAGTGCCCTTCAGCTGCCATCAAAAAAGGGGCGCGACCGCAATGGTCACGCCCCCCTCAACATCAACTATGTGTCGGCCGGCACTTACGCCAATTTCGCGCCAACGATCTTGGCCGCGGCAGGCTTGTCGAAGTTGCCGCCAGTGGCCTTACCCAGAGCGCCCATGACCTGGCCCATCTGCTTCTTGGACGTGGCGCCCAGCTCGGCGATGACCTGCTCGATCAGAGCCTCGAGCTCCTCGCCCGAAACCTGCGCGGGCAGCAGGCTCTCCAGAATCTTGACCTGCTCGGTCAGGTTGTCGGTACGCTCTTGGTCGGTGCCGGCCTTGATGGACATCTCCAGCGTCTCGCTCGTCTGCTTGATCAGACGCTTGATCATGCTGTTGACGTCTTCCTCGGTCACATCGCGGCGCTCGTTGACCTCGATATTCTTCACCTCGGCCTTAACCTGGCGAATGATGGACAGGCGAACCTTGTCCTTGGCCTTCATGGCCGCGATCATTTCTTTCTGCAGCTCTTCGTTGGTCATCTGCTAATCCTCTCTAATAGCGTGGGCGGTACTCGCGCGAGCACCGCCCCATGATTACTCAGTCGTCGACGAATCGTCGGTCGAGCTCTTGGTGACGCCCTTCAGACTCACGTTATAGGGTACGTCCTTGGGCATGGGGTTGACGGTGATGTCGGCATCCTTCTTGTACTGCTCCAGCCACTCGCTGTACGCAGTGCTGGCCGCTTGCGTCTTCACCACATTGGAGACGTACTTTTTGATGGCCTTGGGCACCTGGTTGATGTCATCAACCTGATTATCGACATGGAAGTAGTCGGTGCACTTGACGATGTGGTAACCATACGTCGACTCGACGACTTCGCTCACATCGCCCTTGTTGAGCCCCTCGAGCGCCGTCTGGTAGCTGTCGACAAAGGTGGTGAGCTTATCCCAGCCCACATCGCCCTTCTTCTCCTTGGAACCGGTGTCCTCGGAGTACTGTTCAACGGCGTCCTCAAAGCTCAGCTCACCGGAGTTGATCTTGTCCAGGCACTCCTGCGCCTTGGCCTTGGCGGCAGCCTTGTCCTCGTCGGAAGCGTCGGAATCAACCTTGATCAGGATGTTCGACGAGCGACGGGCATCGTTGTAGTTGGACAGGTTCTCGTTGATGTAATCGACAATCTCGCTGTCCTTGGGCTTGCTGGTGGGCGCCACAGCATCCTTAAGCTTTTGCTGCGCCAGGCTCTCCTTGAGCGAGCTCTTATAGGTGTCCTCGGTGTAGCCGTAAGTCTTAAGGGTCTTCTTAAAGGCCTTGGCACCGCCCGCGCTCTTGCACGCGTCCTTCCAAGCCTTCTCGACCTCCTCGTCCGACACCGTCACGCCGTTCTCTTTCTGTGCCTGTTGAAGCAGAATCTGCTGCGTGTAGGAGTCGATGAGTTGCTTGCGATACTTCTTGGGCGTGAGGTCGTTGTCGACCAGATACTGCGCCCAGTCCTTGTCCTTGGTGTAGCCGTAGGACGTGCGCATGCTCATGATCTGCTTGGTCACGGTGTCCTCGGTGAGGTTGGTGCCGTTGATAGTAGCAGCAACACCGCCGGTCAGCTTGTAGCCCGAGGTGTCCTCGGCCTGCGACATAAGGCCAGAGCACGCCATGGCCGAGACAGAAAGCAGCATTGCTAGCACGCCAATAACCACCAGGACGATCTTGACGGTCTTGGACACGCGGGTCTTGCGCTGCTTCTTGCGAGAGCTGGAGGCGGCGCGAGCCTGCTGCTCGGGCGTCGGCTCGGGTGCGGGGTTCTTTTTCTTATTTGCCATAGTTGGCCTTTCGCATAACGAATCGAACAAACGCCATTGTGTCACAACGCAGCCCCCGCGACAAAGGGGCAACCCTGGCACTTGGGGACGTTCCTTTTCTGCCGGCAGTTAGGGACAGTCCCCAAGTGCCGGCTTTAAAAGTGGCGGCGGATGGCGTCGACCATGCCTTGGGGCGTGGTCTGGCCGAGCACATCGGCTGCGACGTCCGCGTCCATAAAGATATTCATGAGCGCTTGCAGGGCCTCGACCTGGCCGCCCGGCTCGGCGATGCCCAGATTGATGACGATCTGCGCCGGCACCGGAGCACCCATGCCAGCCATAGCGTTAAATGTCACGGACGTGGCGGGCTTTACCACCGCGATATAGGGCTTGGCCACAAACCCCGGGTCGGTGTGTGGGATGGCGATGTTGGCCGCCGGCATGGCAAGGCCCGTGGGATAGGCATCCTCGCGCGTGCGGACGGCGTCGAGCCAACCGGTGCAGATGTAGCCGCGTGGGGCAAGTTCGCCTTCGAGTCGCGCAAACACCTCGGCGGGCGTCGCGCACTCCCAATCAAAAAACACCAGCTCAGGCGTAAACAGTGCTTCGTTATCCGCCATACCGTCCTCCAAAGTTGCATGAGGGCCACAATGCTCAATATGATAGCGAAACGGGGTATGCAAGGTTAGCCGAGGATCCCGATGAGCTCGAGTGCGCGCGCGGGCGTCAAGCATACCTCGGGCATCGTCTCCAACATGCGTCGGTCGCTCGTGACTACGTAGTCAACATCCGCCGTATCGCCCGAGGCAATAATGAGATTGTCCTCGAGGTCCGGCATGCGCTTGCCAAGCATGCGCGCCATCTCGCACTCCGCCATCGAAAGCGGGGAAGCCGTTGCCACCTGCATCATATGCTCGACGCATGCCCATGCAGCCGGACCGAACGAAGCGTTAATCCCATTCACATTCCGTCGAGCTAGACGCCGAGGCAAGATATAGAACACGTCCTTTGCCGTCGTTGGCGCGTACAGAAGGTCGATCTTTCCCGCTTCGGCCAGTTCAACCAATCTTCTCACGTTGTCGAATGCGCCCTCTTGCAGGTAGTAATCAAGCCAAACATTCGTGTCCACCAAGAGCCGCTTTGCCTCAATCATCGGCAATTCGCCTCTATGTCGGCAATCATCGCGTCATACATATCATCGCGTACGGCATCCCAGTTGTCCGCCGATGATTCGCCTGGCGCAAAATCTGAGAAGCTCAACCCCAATGAGGAAAAAGCCAGACCACACCCCTGTTCGGCAAGACTCTTCGCACGGGGCGTCTCGCACTTATCCGTCACCATAAATCCCGGCAACGTTTGATGCTCGGCAAGATAGGTCCAAAGCGCACGAATGGCGTCACTCGGCCCCAGCCCATTACGAGTCAGGACCGCATCGCCACCGGCCTTGAGCATAGGGTCGATTCGTGTGTTGAGCTGCACCGTTGCTGTACCCATAGCGGCCCCTCTCTACTTGCTAGCAGTATAGCAAACAGAGTAGACCACACAAAAGGGCCCCGCCCGCGCACGGACAGGGCCCTATCAGATTTTCTAGATCGCTTACGTCCCAAAGAACGCTCAATGAGCCCTCTTACACACGACTAGCGTGCCGGATCAATTGCGACCTTGCCGCTCTCCACCACGTGGACGCGGCCGTCGGCGAGCATTTGCACGACCTCGGGATACAGCACGTGCTCAATCGCGTGGATGTGCTCCTCGAGCGTGTCGACATCCCAGCCCTCCTCGACAGCCAGCGCACGCTGGGCGATGATGGGACCGTTGTCGTAGACCTCGTTGGCAAAATGCACGGTCACGCCAGTTACCTTGACGCCGCGCGCAAAGGCATCGTCAATCGCATGCGCACCGGTAAAACTCGGCAGCAGCGCCGGATGCAAGTTGACCACGCGGTTGGGAAACGCCGCCAACAGAGGCGTGTGCACCATGCGCATGTAGCCGGCCATGACCACATACTCGCAGCCGCGCTCGAGAAGCTCGTGCGCGATGATCTCATCGGCGGCAATAGGATCGGCGTAGACATCCTTGGACAGCGTGAGCGTCTGGACGCCCGCGCGCTCAGCGCGCTGCAGGCCCTTGGCCGAAGGACGGCTCGACACCACAAGCTCAATCGAAGCGTTGAGCTTGCCGGCGGCGATCAGATCGATCAGCGCCTGCAGGTTGGTACCCGAACCGCTGATGAGCACACCGATCTTGAGCGGCTCGGCCGTATCGGTGCCGGTCGGACGGGTGTAGGGCACAAAGCCCAGGCCCTCACTAGCAGCCATCTGATCGTTAGCGCTCATCGGAGTACACGACCTTACCGGAACCCTCGACGCACTCGCCCACGCGGAACGGTTTCTCGCCCAGCGCGACCAGGGCCTCGGTCACGGCAGCCTCGTCCTCGGGGGCGACGATCAGGCACAGGCCAATGCCCATGTTGAAGGTCTTGCATGCCTCGTTAGGCGCAAGCTCGGCCTGGCGCGACACGTAGGTGATGACGGGCGGAACGTCCCAACCCATCTCGGCGCCGTTGCGGGTGACCACGGCGTCGACGTCGTCGGCGAGCGCGCGGTTGAGGTTCTCGGTAATACCGCCGCCAGTGATGTGGGCGATGGCATGCACCGGAGCGCCGCCGCGGAGCAGCTCAAGAACCGGCTTGACGTAGATGCGCGTGGGAGCCAGCAGAGCGTCGGCCAGCGAAGCACCGCCGAGCTCCTCGAGCGGACGGCTCAGCTCCTCGGCCTTAGCGGCGGCCTCGGGCGTGCCCGGCTTAATGCCGTCGACGCCAATAACCTTGCGCACGAGCGAGTAGCCGTTGGAGTGCACGCCGGTGGAAGGCAGGCCCAGGATCACATCGCCCGGGCGAACGTTCGCGGGGTCGAGCATCTTGGGACGATCGACGACGCCCACGGTAAAGCCGGCGAGGTCGTAGTCGGCCGGAGCCATAACGCCCGGGTGCTCGGCCATCTCGCCGCCCACGAGCGCGCAGCCCGCGAGCTTGCAGCCGTCGGCCACACCCTTGATGATCTTTGCCATGTGCTCGGCCTCGATGTGACCGATGGCGACGTAGTCCAGGAAGAACAGCGGCTCCGCGCCCGAAGCCAAAATGTCGTTGACGCACATAGCGACCAGATCCTGGCCCACCGTCTCGTGACGGTCCATGATCTGGGCGAGCACGAGCTTGGTGCCCACGCCGTCGGTACCGCTGATCAGGATCGGGTCTTCCATATCCTTAAGCGCGGCGGCCGAGAACAGGCCACCGAAGCCGCCGATGCCGCCGATAACTTCGGGACGATTGGTGTCCTTGACCATCTGCTTAATCGCGTCGACGGCGCGACCGCCCTCGGCGGTATCGACGCCGGCGTCCTCGTACGTCACATGCTTGCTGTCGCTCATCTGAGCCTTCCTCTCCCACTACCGTCGCGCCGCGCGGGCGCCAAACGGTGCTCATAATTGCGTTCATTTCGGCGTGTGCCATAACAGCACCCGCCGTCATATCAACAAAACAGCAGGTAAAACCTACCAAAATATACCTGTCCCCATATGGCAGGTTTTAGGCCTCGCCGTGCTCCTCTTCCCAGCTGCGGTCGTCGTATTTCTCGACCACGGCGTCGTCGTCAAAGTACAGCGGCTTGTCCAGGTTGCGGGGCTTAAAGCCCTCCATAAACTTGTCGCGGCCAAAGCTCTCGGGAATCGCCACGGGGTAGCGGCCGGTAAAGCACGCATCGCAGTAACCGCCCTTGGGCATGACCTTCAGCAGGCCCTCGACCGAAAGGAAGGCCAACGAATCGGCGCCGATATACTCGCAAATCTCGTCGACCGTCTTGTTGGCGCTGATGAGCTGCGACTGCACGTCGGTATCGATACCGTAGAAGCACGGCCAAATGACCTCTGGCGAGTTGATGCGGATGTGAATCTCCTTGGCGCCGGCGTTGCGCAGCATCTTGACAAGCTGCACCATGGTGGTGCCTCGCACGATGGAGTCGTCGATGACGACCAGGCGCTTGCCCTCGATGTTGTCGCGCAGCGGGTTGAGTTTCATACGCACGCCCATGGCGCGCAACTCCTGCGTAGGCTCGATAAACGTACGGCCCACGTAGCGGTTCTTGATAAGGCCCTCGCCAAAGGGAATACCGCTCTCGTGCGAATACCCCTCCGCGGGCGGCAGGCCGGAGTCGGGCACGCCGATGACCAGGTCGGCCTCGACGGGCTCCTCATGTGCCAGCTGGCGACCCATGTCGTAACGGCAGGCATAGACGCTCTTGCCGTTCATGATGGAGTCGGGGCGGGCAAAGTAGACCTGCTCAAAGATGCAGTTTGCGGGCTCTTCGGCTGCAGGCACGCCCTGCTCGGATACCAGGCCCTCGGCGCTGATGCGCAAGATCTCGCCGGGACGGACGTCACGGACGTACTCGGCACCCACGATGTCGAGTGCGCAGGTCTCGGAAGCAACGACCCAGCCGCCGGCGCGCGTGACACGAACGGCGGAGTCGACCGTCGCGGCGCCGTCCTGCGACGGCAGCTGCGAAACGGCTGCGGCGTCGGCCTGATCCAGACCCTCGTCCACCAGCTTGCCCAGCACGAGCGGGCGAATGCCGTGCGGATCGCGGAATGCATAGAGCGCCTGCTCGTTGATGAGCGTCATGGCGTAGCCGCCGCGCACGAGCTCCATGGTCTTGCGAATGCCCTCGCGCAGATGGCCCGTACGCTGGGTAAAGTAGCCGATGAGTTTGGTCGCGACCTCGGAATCCGAATTGGAGAGGAATGGCACGCCCAGCTCGATCAGCTGGCGGCGCAGCTCGTCGGTGTTGACGAGGGTGCCGTTGTGCGCGAGCGCGATAATGACGCTGTTGATGGTAGAGAGGTGCGGCTGAGAGGCTTCCCAGCTCTTGGCGCCGGCGGTGCCGTAGCGCACATGACCCACGGCCAGCTGGCCGGAGAGCGTCGACAGGTCGGCATTGGAGAACACGCGGTCGAGCAGGCCCAGATCCTTGCGGACCATAACCGTGCCGCCGTCACCCACGGCGATTCCCGCCGATTCCTGGCCACGGTGCTGCAGTGCACGCAGGCCAAAGTACGTCAGTCGAGCCACGTCGCGATCGGGCGCCCATACGCCGAAAATGCCACATTCCTCATGCAGCTGGTCGGAGTCCGGATCATACGTCGACATGGTGTTCACCTGTCCCGCGGCACGCTCGGCCGCGCGGATGGTTTCTTGAGACATGGTATCCCCTCAGAGCCTCGTTTTTTTGGCGTTACCCGCCTTATTATACGCACGGCGCGACGTGCTCCTCAGCGCATGAGCAGCGCTTTTTAAAAGCCCACCGAGCTTATAATCCGTTTTGCAGCCAAACATTTTATTGGGCAATCGCCTCGGGACCGACGATCCCGCATGCTTCCGTTGCGGCGCGTCTCGCCCGCCGTTAGGGCTTACATTGTTGCAATTGGGACGTTCGTCCTGTCTTTTGGCAGGTCGGCGGCGTATCCTTATAACCTACAACAAAGCGAGAAAGGTTCTGTATGGATCGAAACGAACTCGACCCCAGCGTCCCCAGCGCCACGGAGGTCAAGAAGATCCCCCTCATCATTAAGGTGTACGCTGTCCTGTGCATCCTTTCCGGCGTGGGCACGCTCCCGTCGGTCGCTGCCTTTATGTGGCAGGTCATCACGGCACTTGTTAACGGCAACGCCACCGAAAAGCTCGGCGACAACACGCTCGTCGCAGTCGGCCTTATCGTCGCCGGCATCATGCTCTCTGCGGCAAGTGCCGTCATCCTAATCATCTTTGGCCTGGACCTTATCAAGAACCAGCGCCGCAACGCCGCCCGCCTGTCCTACATCCTTATTGCATTCACCGTCGTCGAGCTTTTGGTCGACGTGATGCTCCAGGGCATCGGGCCCTTCCTGCTGCGTCCCGCGATCCAGCTCGGCATCCTCGTTGCACTTTCGGCAACCGTCGACCCCACGCTTCGTCAGGAGCGCGAACTGCAGCGCCGCCTGCAGGAGATGCTCGACCGCGACGCCGCCGCCGAGGGCATGCTCGGGCGCGATGAAACCGGCGAAGGCTACATCAAGCTCAACTACTTCAACCTGTTCTGGGTGTTCTTTGTCTGCTGCGTGCTCGGCCTGATCGCCGAGGACATCTGGCACATGACGGTCGACGACCCGGGCGTCTACCAGAACCGCGCCGGCATGCTGTTTGGTCCCTTCAGTCCCATCTACGGATTTGGCGCCGTGCTCATGACCATGGTGCTTAACCGCTTCTACAAAAAGAACCCCATCATCATTTTCCTGGTGAGCGCCCTGCTCGGCGCCAGCTTTGAGGTGTTCGTGGGCTGGTTTATGCAGACCGCGTTTGGCGTGGTCTCGTGGAGCTACTCGCACATAACGCTGTTCGGTTTGCCCGATCCGCTCGTGGTCCTCACGGGCGGACGCACCTGCACGGGCTTCGCCTGCCTGTGGGGCCTGGGCGGCCTCATCTGGATCAAGCTGCTGCTGCCGAGGCTGCTTAAGCTTATCAACAAGATCCCCTGGAAGAGCCGCTACTCGGCCACCGTCATCTTTACCGTTATCATGCTGGTCGACGGCGTCATGACGCTGCAGTCGCTCGACTACTGGTACCAGCGCGTTAACGGCACGGAGCCGGACATTCCCGTCGCACAGTTCTACGGAGAGCACTTCGATAACGAGTACATGGAAAACCGCTTCCAGAGCATGACCATGAGCCCCAAGGATGCGACGCGCGTATAACGCTGCGCATTCCCACCGCACAAGAAAGCCCGCCGGCAGTTCATCACAAGCTGCTGGCGGGCTTTTGTTGTGGATGGGACGGGGCGCCTTTGCCCCACTCAGGCGCGCTTTTCGCGCAGGCGGCGGCCGATGAGGACGGCGATGGAACCGCCTGCCACCAGCAGGCACACCACGCCGATAACGTAGTCGCCGGTCGTGGGCAACCAGCCAGGCGTGCCGCGATCGGGCTCAGCGCCACCACCGTTGCCACCGGGATGGTCGACATCCGCCCACTCGAACTTAGGATCGACGTCCACGTCATAGGCAAACGCGCCGTCCTCTAACTGCGGCACGGAGACCAGTACGGGATCGCAGGTCAGGCCCTTGTTGGCATCGGCCACACCGGTTCGTACCACTAGGTACAGGCCGCTATCGAGACCGGAAAACGTCAGCCTTCGCGCACCCTCCGACACCCTCTGCGACACGCCGGCATCAAGCGACCCCGCATCGCGCGCGGCCTGCGCCAGTTCACGCGCCGCGGCAGCGACGTCAGACGCGGCCAGCGACGCCCAATCGCGGTCGTAACGCGCGAAACCCGCTGCCATGGTGTACGCCACGCCCGCAGACTGCCCGTTGCCGCCGTCGTATACCTGCGCCGTTGCGACCCGTACCAGGGTGAACGTATCCCCCACGAGCCGATGAGAGCCGCGGGCGTCCTCAGCGACAACGGACAGGGAAACAGACCCCCTCGGAGCGGCAGCCGCCACCTGAGGCGCGACCACGGCGGCGGTAAGCATCCCGGCACACGCGAAAACGGCGAGCACCAAGGCGAGGCACGTGCGCCGAACCGCTCGAAACCAGGTGACCGCAAAGGCGCCGCCACCAAAACGGCGCGAAGCCCACGTATCGTTATCGCATATGCTTGCCATCATAACCGCCCTTCCTTGTCGAATCGTGCGTCCCGGCCGAGCCAGCGCCGTGCCCGCGGCCCGAGTCGCCAGGCAGTGCCACCATGCGCGTCTCCCCTGTACCAGCCGCGTCGCACGAGCTCCCCGCCTGCCGTGCACCGGCCACGCGCGAACCCGCCGCTGCATGGGCGGCGTCGCGCCGCGCCCCGATCGCACGCCCGATTAGCAACGACGCGAGCAGTACAGCAAGCACCGCCAACGCGATCATCAGCGCAAGGTACGGCAAGGGAATGTTGATTGGATTGCCGGACACGCCCACCTGCGAATCCATGTCAGCCGTATACGGTATGGCATGCCCTCTCACCAGCAGACGATGAGAATTTATGCCGTACGGTGTACAGGTGACGAGGGTCAGGCAGTCGTCCCCGGCGGTGATGTTGAGCGATTCCGTCTGGTCGGGCAGGACGGTCTCGATCTGGTCGACCTGGTAGGCGAACGTGCTCTTTAGCACGCGGACGAAGAAGATGTCGCCCTTTTTCATCCGGTCCAGGTCCGTGAACAGCTTGGCGGACGGCAGCCCGCGATGGCCGGACAGCGCCGCGTGCGTGCTGGCCCCGCCCACGGGCAGCGACGACGTGTCGATGTGGCCCACGCCCACCTGGAGCGTGGCCTCGTCGGTGCCGTGGTAGATGGGCAGCGTCTCATCCAGACGCGGGATGGTAATGTAGCCCATCACGCCGTCGCCGTTGAGGTTGAGCAGCTGGTTGTATTGCTCGCGCAGCTGCGTGGACGAGACGGTGCCGGCATCCGCGCCACCATCGGCAGCGGAGATGCCGGCAAGCCCCGCGAGCCGGGCGTTGTAGGCCCACGCGGCATCGAGCATCGCCTGGGCGTCCTCGTCGGACAGCGCGTCGACGGCCTCCTGGTAAGCGGAGACTACGCGCGACGCGTTGCGCTCGACGAGGAAGTTCGAGATGGTGGGGTACGCCATGATGGCGAGCCCCACCAGAACCACAAGCAGCGGAAATATGTCGCGCAGGCGCTTCAAAGTGTGTCAGCCCAGCTCAGATAGCGTGCGCTAGTTCTGCGCGCGACGACGGGCGATGGTCCACGCCACGCCGGCGATGACGATCGCAGCACCCGCGACGGTGAAGATCACGGTGCCCATGCCGCCAGTGGAGGGCAGGAGGGTGCCTTTGTTGTTCTTGACGGTGACGGTCGTGCCCGTCGCGCCGTCGGCCGTCACGGTGTGGTTGATGAGCGTGCCGTCGGCGTTGTAGGTCGCGGCGATGGTGACCTTGACCGGGGCGGCGAGCTTGTTGTAGCCACTCGGGGCCTTCACCTCAGAGAGCTTGTAGACGCCCTCCTTCAGGCCGGTGAACTTGATGATGCCGTTCTCGGGGGTGGTCACGTTCGTGTTGCCACCGGTTTCGCCGGTCTTGATCGGGCGGTAGCCGTCGTTGCCGTCGGAGATGAGGGTGATGGCGGTGCCGTCGGTGCCAAGAAGCTGGAACTCGGCGCCGGAGAGGACGGCGTCGTTGTCGCCGATCTTCTTGAGGTCGAAGCCGAAGTCATAAGTGTGGGTCTTGCTCGGCTCGGAGGTACCGGTGCCAGTGCCACCGGGATTGTTGCTGTACTCGACGTGGGCGGTGTTGAGGTTGTCCTTGCCCACGACCGCGTTCTCGTTGAGGGTGGCGGAGTAGGTCACGACGATGGCATCGCCGGCGGTGAGGTTCTTGATGTCGTTCGAGAAATCAAGCGAGAGAGAGCGCGTTGCCTCATCGTACTTCTTCACGAAGATGGTGTAATCCTTGCCGCCAACAGTCACCTTAACGTCGTTATTGAAGGTGAGGCCGGTGGACAGGGTATCGTGGATGACGAACGTGTAGGTGTTGTACTCGGAGGTATCGGGCACCGCGGACCTGAGGGTGAAGCTCACCTTGTCGCCCACCTGGGCGCTCGAGTGGTTGTCGTTCTTGTCGCCGTTCTCAACGGTCTTGGTAACACCGGGGTACACGCTCTTGAGCTCGACCGGGTCGGACGTAGCCGAGACCACGTTGTAGAGCATGGCGTCGTTGCCGCGCATAGCGGACGTGGAGCCGCCCTGCGGGGCGAAGATGTAGTAGCCGTACTCAAGGCCGGTGAAGGTGGCCTTATAGTAGCCGTTGTCAGCCGTCGTCGAGGCATTGGCGGTACCGGCAGCCGTGATGCCGCTGGAGGTCTTCGCGTAATCAGCCGCTTCCTTGGCGAACGTCACGAGCGTGGCGCCCTTGTTGCCATCGACAAGGTCCTTTACATAGCTGTACGCCTTTTCAGACAGCGCAGCGCCCGTATCAGAGGTGCTGAGCTTAACCTGGAAGAAACCCTCCCACACGGTGTTCAGCGTGTAGGTCGCACTCGTGACCTTGCCGTTCTCAACGACTGGGTTCTCGACCGTGAACATCTGGTACGCCGTCACTGTCTTGCCCGCGAACTCGGCATTCTTGCTCTGGATCGTGAACGAGCCCGTCGCGGCCTGAGCCTCCGCCGGGGCTACCGCCACAGCGCCCACGAGCGCCACGGCTACCAGCGCGAACAGCACCAGCGCTTTCTTGAAGATAGTAGTCATCTTTCTTCCTTTCTCGCTATCTCCCTTATTGATCACATAGCTATATCCTCGCGGAGCCGGTGTTCCCGACCTGCGTTGTTTCCCGTTCGCCTATCCCGCGCGTGGCGCCCCTCTGTCGAGAGGAACCCCCGGAG